>CAZZDT010000090.1:0-8836 GCA_964652435.1 uncultured Bdellovibrionales bacterium | reverse complement strand
CGCCGAAACCATGGCCGCCTTTAAAGAGCGGGTGGTCAATGATGCTTCCTTTGTAAATAAGGTGGTAGATAAAGAAGGCAAGCGGGCGGTGATGGCCGTGCGGACCATTGAGATGGGCGAGCCTGACAGTGCCCGAGTATACCATCTTATTCACGATATTTTAGACAAGCATAAAACCGACGGCTTTGTTCCGCTCATGGGTGGAACGCCTTCTTTTACAATTCGTTTAAACGAAATCAACATCATGGATATGGCCCGCACCTTTTTGCTCTCCATGTTGGTGATGCTGGTGGTCATGGCCTATCTCTTTCGTCATTGGGTTGGAATTCTCGGTCCATTGGTGGTGGTGCAGCTTTCATCCATTTGGACCATTGCTCTGATGAGTTTTCTGGGCATGACGCTCAACTACATCAACTCGGTGGTCACGGTGTTTTTAGTCAGCGTGGCTGTGGGCGACGCCATTCACATTCAATCCCTCTATCGAGATAAACGCCGAGATGGTCTTAGCAATGAGGATGCGATTATCCATACGCTAGGCATCACCGGCGTGCCTATTTTCTATACGTCTATCACCACCATGATTGGTCTCTTCTCGTTTGCACTTGCTAGCATCAAGCCTGTGAATGAGCTTGGGGTGATGGGTGGCTGCGGCGTGTTCTTTGCTTTCTTGGTGAGCTGCACGGTGGTTCCGGCGCTTTTAACCTTTAATAAGACTGGAACGCTGGGCGCGCGGGAAAATCCTGAGAATGGACCCATTGATAAACTTTTGGACCTTTGCAACCGGGCTTCGGGGGCGGGACCGAATGGCAGGCGCAACTTGCGGCTTTCGGTTGTCATGGGCGTGGCCTTAGTGGCGGGTGGTCTTTTATCGGCTCCGTCTATTTTGGTGACCCACGATCCACTCATGTGGTTCCCAGACCATTTTGAAACAAAGAAAGCATCCGATACCCTAGATGAATACGTGGGCGGCGCATCTCAGATGAGCCTTCTGATTGAAATCAAGTCCGAGCAGGGCATTAAAGATTTAGAGTTTATAAAGGCCTTGGAAAAACTTGAGAAGTATATTCACGCCTACAGGGATCCACATTACGGCGACATCGTGGGCAACATAACGAGCGTGCTCGATATTGTGCGTGAAACCAACCGGGCACTGCATGGTGGCGATCAGGCGTACTATAAAATTCCAGATACACCTCGCGAGTTGGCGGATGTGCTTTTCTTGTTTGAAAATGCGGGACCAGATCAACTCAGACGGTTGGCGACCAATGATTTAAGAAAAACTCAGGTGACCATGAACTTAAAGTGGCTGCACGGCGATGAGTACCGGCCACTTACGGAATACATCGAAAAGGGCATCGACGAATTGATGGCCGATACCGCTCGGGTGAGACCCACCGGTTTGATTTATTCGGTGCTCTCTACCATGGGTGTTTTGGTCATCGACTTGGCCAAGAGTTTCGGGTCGGCATTTTTCTTAATCACCATCTTGCTTATTTTGTTAATGAAGAATCTCAGAATCGGATTGGTCGGAATGATTCCTAACTTGGTGCCGATTATTATGGCCATGGGCTTGATGGCTATCTTGGGAATCCCATTGGATGGCTTCACCATTTTGGTAGCGTCCATTGCGCTGGGGTTGTGTGTGGATGACACCATTCACTTCTTGCACCACATCCGTATGGAGCATCTGAAAACGGGCGATATCGAAGATGCGATTCACGTATCTTTTAAGCACAGTGGCCGGGCCATTATGGCCACCAGTGCTATTTTGATTATGGGTCTTGCCCCGTGCATGACGGCCGATTTGAAGGCCATTGTCTGGTTTGGTCTGGTGGTTTGCTGCACCATCTTTTTTGCGGTGGTGGCAGACCTCATTCTTGCCCCAGCGGTGATTCGAATCTTGTTTCGAGAGAAGTAATCAACATTTCTTGCAGGAAAATCTGCAATCCTTGCAGGGTAGGGCTTTTTTTTACTGAATCACGGTTCAATAAAACTAAGTATTTCCAGTAACTTAAGGCAAAACTTAAATGGCATAAACCATGCTCTCTGTTTCGGCGGAGGTCCCCCATGGTGAATGCACGCAACGTTTTGAATGCCCTTTTTTGCTCTCTTCTTATCCCGTCACTGGGTCTCGCCGCTCCGGTGATTTCGGTGCCCACCGATTACCCAACCATTCAGGCGGCCATTGATGCCGCCACGCCCATCAGTACCGTTCGGGTGGAGCCGGGCACTTACGAAGAGTCGCTTACCATGCGCGAGGGTATTTATGTTCGCGGCTCCGGTGTGGACAACACCTTCTTGGTCTCACCAAGTGGTCCCGCTGTTTTGGCCGATGGCGTGGTGGATACCTGGATTGGAGGATTCAATATCTCGTCTCCGGACACTTACCCCATCATGATTCAAAATGGCGCGGATATGGATGTTATCGATAACAACTTTGAAGGAACCACATCTGGTATTCAGTTTTACAATGCCAAGGGTCGCGTATCCGGAAACATCTTCATGGACTTAGATTCGGAAGATCCTATCGCTGTAAGTTGCATGAACGGTTCATCACCCACCATCATTGGCAATCTTTTTGTGAGAAGTGGCACGGCTGTTTTAGCCTATAACGATTCGCACCCGATGATTCTCAACAACACGATGGTGGGCGGTACCTACGGGATTGATTTTCGCGCGGCCGAGGAAATTGGGACCTCGCTTCCCATCATTACCAACAACATCATCACTGAATTCACAACCGCGGTTCGTGCATTAAACGGTGCAACCCCTGAGTCCATGGCTTACAATCTTCTCTACGCCAATGGCTTCAACTACAAAGATGTTCCGCTACCGCCCACAGATCGCCAAACAGACCCTGAGTTCTTAAATGCTGACGGTGACGATTATCGTCTGTTGGCGGGTTCTCCGGCCATCGATAACGGTGGTGCGTTGCCATACGGTGAGGCTTACGCAAGCTTGGTGAAGGATGGTAACGGTGATGGCGTTGCCATTCGCGATATCGGGGCCTTTGAATTTGGTACCTCCATGGACCGCCCCTACGCCGGCAGCGAGGGCTTTGATGACACCCCAGTGGGAATCGATGAGCAACCTGAAGATGCTGGCGGTGAAGAGGGCAGTGAAGAGCGACCGGAGGAAGGCAATGAATCTGCGCCGGAAGGCACCGATGGCCAAGATATGAGCGACGCAGAGGACCCAATGGATGGCAATGGCCCAGAGGGTGTTGTGGACAACGACGATATGGGCGATGGCCTAGAGGGTGAATCATTTGGCGCAGCTGAGGGAGATACTGCCGGTGGTTGTCAGGGAGTGCCTGTTTCGGGTTGGTTTATTGGGGTGCTTTTGGGGATTTGGTTTTTGCGACGTAAAGGCTCAAGACTTGTCTAAGAAGGTTTGGCACCAAATTTCGAAGCAAAGCATTGAATATAGACCTTGGCTTCGGTCCACGCGGCCCGAGTAAAAGTCTTCTTTGTATTTCGTTACCGTTTCCGGCTTAAAGTATCCTCTAGCCTTAACTCTTTGCTCGCTCAGTAAATCATCGGTCATTGGTTTCAGATCTCTTTGCAACCACGAGCGAAGTGGAGAGCCGAAGCCAGCTTTCTTTCGATAGATCACCTCATGTGGAAGTAAACTTTCCATTGCTTTTTTAAGTACCTGTTTTCGTTTCAAATTTTTGACTTTTGCCTGAACCGGGATTGAGAAAGCGTGTTCAACAACATCGTTATCCAGAAAAGGTACCCGTGCCTCAATAGAATGCGCCATGCTCAACTTATCAGTGTACATGAGGTTCATATCAGGAAGCAGTGTGTGCATATCCATGAAGAGTGACCGATGCAGTCGAGGGTGATCCGAGGCATCTTCAAGAACCGATCGATGAAAGGGCGCGGAGCCCCGCTTGCTATAGATTTCAGCAAGGTCATCGACGAGTAAATCACGAATCTCTTGGTTACGCAGATGTGAGACGAACCCAATGACCCGTGAGGCGTGATCCTGAACTCCGTTAGCCGCAAACTTTTTTATACGTCGCTTGGTCTGAGCGAGTTTGCCCGCTTGTGCGTCGCGAATCATCCCATCAGCGAGGCGCATGAAACCATGCCTGATCGGAGATGGCACTGTCGCGTAGAGCCCACTGATATATTCGGCAAGATGCCAAGGGTATCCACCATAGATTTCATCAGCGCCTTGCCCGCTCAGAAGAACCGTTGACGTGCCCGCTGCTTGTTCGGAAATGAGGTAGGTTGGAATGGTAGCCGCATCCCCAAATAGGTCGTCCATGTGATAAGTGATCTTGGGCAATAACTCACTGATGTTGGGGCGCAGGATTGTTTCATGGTGATTGGTGTTGAAATGGTCAGCCATGATTTGGGCATAATGTAAGTCACTTGAGGTCGTTTCGAATGCCAAGTCCTCGCTGGAGAAACCAACAGAATACGATTCTATCTTCTCGTTGGTTTCCTGCGCCATCAAGCCAAGTATCGCACTGGAGTCTAATCCTCCGCTTAGAAATAAGCCCACAGGGACGTCTGCTATCAGTTGTCTTTTGACCGCTTGTTCTAACTTATACTTTATCTCTTCTGGCGTTTTATTTTGAGACGTTGTCTGGATGGACTTCCAGGCGGTTCCGAACTCAATCTCTTTGCTAGAACCATTTTCAAATACCATAGCCGTTCCGGCTTTGAGTTTTTGAATTCCTTCAACTGCTGTTATCTCGCCAGGGACGTAAACGAATTGTAGAAAGTCAAATACAGCGTCGTGGTTGAGGTTAACGTTTATATTAGGGATTTTGAGAAGGGCCTTCATCTCTGATGCGAAAGCATAATACTTGTTGTTTTTCACGTAATACAGTGGCTTTACGCCGAATCTGTCGCGAGCGATAATTGTTTTGTTTTTTCGTCTGTCCCAGATTGCGAGGGCAAAAATACCATTGAGCTTTTCTAGGAATTTTTCGCCGAGCTCTTCATAGAGCTTCAAGACAACTTCGGTGTCAGTTTTAGAACGAAAGTGATACCCTTTTTTGATTAAGAAATCTCTTAGCTCGGGGAAGTTATAAACCTCTCCGTTATAGGACATGATAATGTCATTGGTATCATTGGCCATGGGTTGTCTACCCAATGGACTCAGGTCAATGATCGATAAACGGCGATGACCTAAGGCGACTTTTCCATTCTCGGATTCAAAAATCCCGGAATCGTCGGGCCCTCGATGAATCATGGAGTCGCGCATGTCCTCTAGAACACGAGGGTTTAGATCGCTCGTTCGGTCAAATTTGATATAGCCACAAATGCCACACATGGGTTTTCTTTAGAGTAGCCGAGTGCTCAATGCAAGGGTAAGGGCTCATGTCTGTGGCGGTCCCTGATAGATGAATGGCCAAGATTATGGATTTACTTTGGAGGAAAGAAAGGCCTCAGAGTTCATTATTTTTTCTTTCAACATCAGTAAATTGGAGTCTGAACGATTTTTTTCCAGATACGTATCGACCAATTTAAGAGCAGCCTGGCTGTTCTTGGCCTTGAGGTACAGAGTAACGGCTTTATCGAGATAGTTGAGTTGTTTCGGGTCCAATTGATGGGCTTTCACGAGATACTTGATGGCTTGTGAGCGTTGATTTCGGCTTAGTGAGAGTTCTGCCCTTAATTGTAAGAGATTGGCTCGGTCTTCGGCCGATTTCACATTGTATTCTAGGCGTTGTAGTTCTTCCCGAGCCCCTGAGTTTCTACCCAATTTAATCAGTGCATAGGCTTTTTGAAAACGCATGGCCTGGTTGCGTGGAATATTTTTAAGTCCTTGGTCGAGGACTTCGACGCTATTTTCCCATTGCCCTAGCTGGGTAAAAACGAGCGATGCCCAATAGTAGCCATAATGCGAGAATGGGTATAATTCTCGAAGTTTTTTAGCCGATGATAACGCAGCGGGGTAATCCCCAACATCTTTTTGAATTTCACATCGCATCCGCCAGATTCGAAAATTATCTTCGAGTTGGTCGTTGAGAACTTGTAGTGCCATTTTTAATTGGCCTTGCTCTTTAAACCACTGAGCGACCATCAATTGTGTGTCCATGTTAGGACCCGCCAATTGGAGCATATCTCGATAATTCTTGTTCTTACTGAAGACTTCTGCAGCAATGTTTGGAAAGTTCACTGGGTTCACCAAAATTGCTTTACGGTATTCAAGGTAGGCCTGGGAACGAAAATTCAACTGCCACAGAGCCCGGGCTGCCTGAAGGTGTGTCATCGAATAATTCGGTGCTAAGAAAAGTGCAGTGTTTACGGTTCGAAGCAAATCCTTATGGGGTGGATTAGTCTGCATTTGAGTCGTAGCTTTCAAAAGCTGAAGATAGTAATCGGCTGGATGTCGATTGATTGCTTGCTCAATAGTCTCGAGTTTCAAATTGGTATCAGCGGCCTTGTTGGCCATCATTGTTGTGATCTTGTCAGTGTCGTCGTTAAGACCGTTTCCAAGAGAAGATATTGCGAGAACTGGGGCCAGGACCATCATGGTAAGAATGACGGCGCCTTGAAGTCGCGGGCGGGGGGTTTTTTGAAGGTTCGGCTCCAGCACTGTCAGTATCGCAACCAGTGGGATCCCTATGCCCATTGTACTTAAGTTAAAGTCTATGAAGTTGTGCAAGCCAATAAAGCCTATGGCAGCGAGTAGAGGCCATTTGTCTTGATTGGACTTGTTCATCTTAACCAGCAGATATGTAACTCGAACCGCCATCAGAATGATGAGCGTTCCAGCTATCGGTCCCCATTCGACGAGTGCGGATAGGTATTCATTCTCGACACTTGTGTAAGTCGCTTGACCATAGCTTGTGGCGTAAATTGGATAAACAGAAACGAAGGCACCTTTGCCGATTCCAAGCATCGGGAACATCTCAACCATTGATAGCGTTGTAGGCCAAATGTTCATCTTACTGCGCAAGGATGAGTTTCCAATTGTTCGGTACTCAGCGAGAATGGGATCTTGGTAAACCATTAACACTGCCGAAATCGTAAGGATAAGCAGGAAACCAAGAAGAAAAACGGGGCCGATTAGGTCCGTCGATTTCTCGCCCTCTTTTTGATGTATAAAAAATATCATCAAGAGAGTGCTTAAGACGATTGCGAAAATAATAGATCCAGCTCGTGACAAAGTAAGAAAGAGCGTACAAACAATGACGGTTGTATTCAGGGCCCATAACACTTTTGTGCTGTGAATTTGGGCGCGCAGAAATGAAGACATGCTGCAAAAACTGGTGAGTCCTAAAAATGCGGCCAAATGATTATTGTTCACGAATGTAGATGAAAATAGATTTTGCGCGTGTGGAAATGAATTGAAGGTAGATGTCCAGCCCATCAGCGCGTGAACGCCCCCAATGGTAGCGACAATGGTTCCCGATACTGCAATAACGCTTACCAGGGAGGGGAGCCGTTTATGACGCTGCTTAAGGGGATGGTAATAGGAGACGGATAATGCGAGAAGAAGGTAACCAATCAATTTGATTGCTTCGTGTTGAGTATGTGGCACATCAAGCGTGATGGGAGCTGAAGAGAAGTCATCGCCAATGGATGTTGCCAAAATCTCAAAAGTATTGGGAGAAATTGACTCCAAGAGACTCGCAGGAATCGGGACAAGCTGAATCAATGTAAAGATTAGCATCATGCCCAGAAGTTGCGTGGTATGAGACTGAGAGTGTTTGAGTCTTTGCGGTTGTATGAACCAAAGCGCAGTAGGCACCATGAGCAGACTGGTAAGTGTTATGTAAGACCAATCTCGGTTACCCCCTAACATAATCGGGGCAATTAAAATCGACAAAATGATTGGGTATTGTATCCCCTTGATGAGTAGCTTGGATGTCCTTGATTTCTTACCTTGAGCTTTTTCTGATCTCATTAAGTGCTACCTTATTGAATTTCAGGTTAGCTGCAGCGAGCCGCCTAGAATATTGACTCTGGCACATAGATGATATCGCCGGGCTCCAGGGTCAAGTTGGAAGCTTCACCCTTACCAATATCACGAATCGAGATTTGGATTCTTTTCTCGACGCCGTCAACAACACGGTTGACGTAGGTACCATTGGGGTCAGCCAAGGGCTGAAGACCGCCAGCCAGTGTAATCGCCTGGATAATGTTCATTCCATCTTCATAACCAAAAGTTCCTGGTTTTCTAACCTGCCCAAACACATAAACTTTTTTGGAATGAAACTCTTTGATGAAGACGGAGACTTGGGGAGACTTTAGATAGTCTATCAGAATTTCCTCAAGATAATTAGCCAGCTGATTGCTGGTCAGGTTGGCAACAAGAACTGCTCCAATGAAGGGAAAGTTAATGTGCCCAGTATCGGAAACTCGGTAAACGTTCGACAGATTGTCTTCATTGAATACGCGAACTTCAAAAATATCTCCGGGGCCCAACGACATGGTTCGTTTGGTTGATTTGTTAGAAGGGTCTGTCATCGTCGCTACTTCGGTGGTCTCAATGGGTTGAAAGGACTGTTGCTGAGCACAGCCAATCATTAAGAGAGTAGCAATTGTTGCGAGTATAAAACCGATATTTCTGACTCGAAGCATTTTGTCCTCGTTGATATTCTGTATCCGCGGATGGAGCGGCTTAAGCGTTGGTTCAGTCAATGCGTCTGAAACAAGCCTTTTGCGATTTGTTTAAAGTAATCTAAGCATTGGTTGCGACTGTGTTATCTGCGCTCTCATCGTAATAGTACCCGGTTCGATGGTAATAATAATATTGATAATCGTAGTACCCTGATTTGCCACGGTTCTCGAGGTCAACGTTATTGAGTACAACGCCCAGGATACGGCTGCCGACGTCAGCCAGTCGACGAGTAGCCTGCTGAGAG
>CAZZDT010000089.1:0-8837 GCA_964652435.1 uncultured Bdellovibrionales bacterium | reverse complement strand
GCGTGTGGATCGGCGTTCTGGATCAAGGGATTCGCGAACAATTCGGATAGGCGATGCATCTTTGTCGCTGTCCTCTTCCGAAGCCACGAGACTCAAACTGGGAGTTTCTTGCTCTTCATTGTCTTCGAAGCTTGATTCTTCTGGATCGGTATTTAGAAAAAGCTCAGGAATAACAAGCAGTTCCACAATGGTTTCTTGGCCCGTGAATCGAGTTAACCCATCGCGAATAAATGTCAGGTAGTGGTTGGAGAGCCAGTCTCGAGCAAAGTTATCTCGAACTGCAAGCTGGACTGTACTGCCGTCGCATCCAACGCATAAAGCGGGCTCGAGCCAGGTTTGGACAACATGATTTGAAAGACTCTGTCGAATTGAATCGATGAAGCCTGCCCATAATTCCTGACCTTGAAGGTCTACACTTTTGCTCATTCTAAGTTTATCCACAAGTTATTTAAATAGTCTCTAAACCATTAAAATTATTATAAAAAATATACTACCACCAACAGCATATACACATAGTTATCCACAGGCCTGTGTGGCTAATCTGTGTCTTATTCAATTGTCTGATGTCTTGAAGGATATAGTGTGTGTGAGTCCCCACAACTCCTCCGTCGCACTTAAAATGCGCACGAAAACCTTCACCAAATGGGTAGAACTTACCCCCCAACTACGACCTTTGCTGCGCCCGGTCTTGGCCCGGCAAAGTTATTTAATGGTTTACGTGATCAAAGTGTGAGTGGTCAAGATTCTGGATCTGGGGTTTTTTGGCTAAGATCCCGCTCAAAATCGGGATCGTTCCATGTTTTCAGGGATCTTGGGCGAAAAACTTTTTTTAGGCTGATGGGATCGCGCAAAACTCACCAAAAGGCCATTGTTAATCCATGACATAGAGTTGACAAGAAGAGGCTGGTGAGTAATATCCGCCGTCCACAGCGATCTTTTTAAAGTCTTCAAAACGCCTGAAGATATTTACAAATTGAGTTTGTTGTGGCCTTTGTGGGTCCCGTTTTAATAAGTGCCTTAATATTTTCAGGCATCGTTTAGAACCGGGGCAGTGAGCGGCTCTTTCGACCGGCCGCTCCATCAATTTAGACCGGTCGATAGAGTAGATTTGATCCAAGGAGTGGCCAGATGAAACGCACTTTTCAGCCTTCCAATCGTCGTCGCCTGCGCAAGCATGGTTTTCGTAGCCGTATGCAAACAGCAGCAGGTCGCGCGCTTTTAAAGCGTCGCCGTGCCAAAGGCCGCAAGCGTCTTACGGTATCGATTGCATCAAAATAAGACACTGATTCCACTGTGAATCTTGATCCGTCGGGACGCCTCATTGTTTTGCGCAAGCGCGCAGAGTTTGTGCAGGTTCAGAATAAAGGCAAACGCCATCGAGGCCGTAGTCTTTTACTCATGGTTTATCCCAACGACAGCGATAAAAGCCGCATCGGATTAACGGTTAGTCGCAAAGTAGGAAATGCAGTGGTTCGCAATAGGGTACGGCGTCGACTCCGCGAATCGATCCGTTTAAACCCGGAACGATTTGCCAGTGGTCAAGATTATGTCTTCATCGCCCGCGCACGTGCAGCAACAGCAGGTTCTTCCGCGTTGCATAAGGAAGTTGAATGGCTTCTCAATCAAGTAAGCCTTCAGGATGGGCCTCCCGGGTCCTCATAGCGCTGATTTGGTGCTATCGCTTTACTTTGCGTGGACTCATTGGCAACCAGTGCCGTTTTTCCCCCTCGTGTTCCGAATATGCCATTCAGGCAATTACCCAACATGGTGCCGTTAAAGGTTTTGGCCTTAGTGCGCATCGAATATGCCGATGCCATCCGTGGTCTGCTGGAGGATTTGATCCAATTCCTTCGGCAAAAACGCATGTATGCTCCGGCAAGGCAATGACTAACAATGACTGAACAACAACGTGTTTTACTGGCTGTTGGCCTGACTTTTATTATCTTTTGGGTTTGGCAAGTCATCTTGGGACAAATTGATCCACCGGTGAACATGGAGCCTCAAGAGCTCAGCGCTGAGGCACCGGCCGCGCAGCCCATTGAAGGGCAAGTTAAGGCACCAGATACCTTAAGCGCTAAACCAGCGGCAGAGGGCGATCAGTGGAACATTGGCGCGCAAGAAGAGTTTGCCCCTGTAGAAGCAGCGCCGGTGGTTGTTCAAAAACAAACGGCAAAACTCCATTCTAAGTTTTTAGACGTATCCATTTCCAATCAGGGACCATCTTTGAATCATGTTGCTCTCAAAGAGTACACGGAAGTGCTTGAAGAGGGTGGGCCCAAAACACCCGTATCTCTTGCAGCCAATGCTGAGGGCGATGCAGATCAAGCCCGCTTTAAGTTTCTTATCAATGGTCAAGAAGAGTCGATCCCGTTTGTCCTGGAAAAAGGCGGTGCCAAAGCTTCCCTGAGAGGTAAATCGAAATCTGGCCTTGGTATCGTGGTAGATACAAAGGTTCGAAAAGACCAGTATGGCCTTGATTACGATATTACCTTTGCAAACTCTTCTGGCGCCGCGCAGCAAGCTCAACTCATTGTAGAAATGGGTCTTCCGAAGCCAACCGACGAAGGAAGCATGTTTGCTCCTTCTATGCAGGAATACCGAGGCATTTGTGCAACTTCTGAAGAGCTTGAAAGCTACAATATTGACGACACAGAAGAAGGGCCGGCTCGGGCAACGCAGCCTAGTTTTTGGGCGGGCTTGGATAAGCAATATTTCGTTGTTGCAGCGACTTTGGGCAAAGAGCAAACCGGGAATTGTGAGGTTCGCTCTGAGAACGAAAAAATCACGGTCGCTTTTGACTTGGGCAGCGAAGGGGTAGCCTCAGGGCTTTCAGTACGAAAGAGTTTTTCTCTTTATTTGGGACCAAAGCGTGAAGACAAACTTACTGAAATTGATCCTCATCTAGCTGAGGCCGTTGAATACAATATTATGGGCATTCCATTGGCATTCATTGCTCGGCCGATGGTCTGGGCGATGAATGTGTTTCACGGTTGGTTTGGAAGTTGGGGATTGGCGATTATTCTTTTAACCTTCGCGGTTAAAATCATTCTTTTTCCCGTTACCTATAAAAGTGTCGTTTCGATGCGTAAAATGCAGCTTCTTAAGCCGGAGCTGGATAAAATTAAAGCGCGCTTTCCCGATGACCGGGAAAAGCAGCAAATGGAGCAAATTCGCATCTTCAAAGAAAAGGGCGTGAATCCCTTGGGCGGTTGTTTGCCAATGCTTCTCCAGATGCCTGTTTGGTTCGCTCTTTACCGAGCTTTGTGGACAGCCGTTGATTTGTATCAGCAACCATTTTTATGGATTGTAGATCTTACTTCGAAAGAGCCCTTTCCATTTTTGGCATTGGCGCTTGGGGCGGTCACATTTTTACAGCAAAAGTTAACACCAACCACCATGGACAGCGATCAGGCCAGAATCATGATGTTCATGATGCCGATTATGCTTACGGTCATTATGGTCGGGTTGCCCAGCGGTTTGGTGCTTTATATCTTCGTCAACAGCGTGTTGACCATTGGTCAGCAGCTGGTTATCAACAAGCGAGTTCCTGTACCGACTTAAGGAAACTCGCATACACCTTCATTCAATATGGACATTTTATAAAATGACAGAAGGACAAGAATTCCGGGGCCGCAGCACTGCTGAAGCGGCCATTGCGGCAAGTGAAGCACTGGGTGTAACCCGGAGCGAAGTAGATTTTAGAGTTATCTCTGAAACAGGGGAAGGCCTGGATCGAGTTGTTGTGATTCAGGCAAAAGCTAAAGAAGGCGCGAAGCCTCGTTCAGATGATGATGCCGATTCATCCCAAGAGCAGCGCTCTGAAGGTCGGCGCGAGCGCGGCGGCCGTGACCGTGGTGAGCGTGGCGGTCGTGATCGTGGTGGACGCGGCCGTGACCGTGGTGGTCGTGATCGTGGCGGCCGTGACCGTGACCGTGGTGGTCGCGGACGTAGAGATCGTCGCCAAGAGGAAAAAGTTGAAGAGCTCATCGAACTGAAGCCTGCAACCGCTGAAGAACTCGAGCCCAAGCCAGTGGTAGCAGAAGCCGATGCTGGTGAGCGCGCTCAGGTAGCCAGTGCTGTGGTTTCTGAGATTTTGAAACTCTCTGGAATTGAAGCCGTAGCAAACGTGGTTGAAGATACTGAAGAGCAAATTCAAATTGAAGTGACCGGGGAGCAATGTGCACGTGTGATTGGCGAGCGCGGAGAAGTTCTCTTAGCGTTTCAATTTATCGTGAACCGTATTGTTACCCGTCAGGTTGAGGGCGAGCAGCTGATCATTCTAGATGCTGCCGGATACCGTGAGCGTCGTCGCAAAGCCTTGGTTGAACTTGCTGAGAAGCTTGCTGACCGCGCAGACCGAGACCAAAAGGTTGTGAAGCTAAGCCCAATGAGTCCTCATGACCGTCGGGTGTTTCACCGAGCACTGACAGACAACGAGAGTGTTCGAACCGAATCAAAAGGTGAAGGTCTATACCGCAATCTTTTGATTATCCCAGCGGAGTATGAATCAGCACGAAACTGATTCGTCTTACTGTGGAATAAATTTTGAACTTAAGTGATTGAAGGGCTGTAAACATTCAGCCCTTTGATCCTTGGGTCGTGTTTAGATTTGGACGTCGTTTATGAGCTCAAAAGCTAAGTGGTGGTTTTTCGGTTTTAACGCCCTTTGGGTTGTTCTTGCTGACCAGATCACTAAATGGATGGCTGTTTCGCATTTAACGAATGCGTTCAAAGCTACGGCCACAGAGCCGGCGGCTGTTACTTTTTCTGAGCAAATGGATCGCTTTCTTTGGACGCTTCATCCCAACCGAATTCGCTCGGTGGAGGTGTTCGAGAATTTTTGGCACTTCCGTTATGTGGAAAACCCAGGTGCAGCTTTTGGTTTTCTTGCTGACCAAGAAGCTTGGTTGCGATTACCACTCTTCATTGGCATTACGATTTTAGCCACTATCTTTATTGGTTGGATGTTTCATCAAACTCGCCCAGAGCAGCGGCTTATGCGATTTACCCTTGGCATCATTTTAGGTGGAGCCATTGGAAACTTCATTGACCGAGTTCGACTTGGCTACGTTATCGATTTTATTGATTGGCATTGGTATTCTAGCAGCTGGCCTACATTTAATGTGGCGGATTCTGCGATCAGTGTGGGTGTGGTATTTCTGATCATAGAAATGATTCGAGAAGAAAAGCGAATTGCTCAACAATCCGAAGATTCTCAAAAATCGTCTTCGTAATAAGAGGGGCAGGCAGTGCATCCAGAGGTTTTTAGAACTGATTTCTTTGGACTCTTGTCTCAGCCATTGATTCTTCACGCTTATGGTCTCTTCATTGCCGTAGGTTTTATGTCGGCAATGCTTCTGGCCAAGCGGCAAGCCAATCGTGAAGGCGAAGACGGCGATATTGTCGTTGATATGGCCTTCTGGCTTTTGCTTTGGGGGCTTGTGGGTGCCCGCGCTATCTTTATTCTCACGCAGCTTGATCGATACATGGCCGACCCTACCCAAATTTTATATTTTTGGCGGGGTGGCTTGGTTTTTTATGGTGGGTTTATCGGCGCAGCCATCTGTCTGATTTATTATACGCGACGCCATAAGTTGCCGTTTTTCAAGTATGCTGACCTTTACGTTCCATTTTTAGCCATGGCCCATGCTTTTGGGCGTTTAGGATGTCTTTGTGCTGGTTGTTGTTTTGGTAAACCAACGGAAATGCCTTGGGGGATTGTTTTCCCAATAGGCTCTATGCCGCACCAAGCGCATCAAGAAGCAGGTCATGTTTTGATGGAGCAGCTTCCCTTGGCGGTTCATCCAACACAGCTTTATGAGGCAGGAGCAGAGCTTCTTATGTTCTTCTTTTTGCTCTCTTTGCGGCCGAAGAAAAGGTTTCACGGGCAAATATTGCTGGTTTGGCTTTCTGTTTATCCGGTGATTCGCTCAGTGATAGAGCTTTATCGCGGAGATAAAATCAGAGGTGTGTATTTTATGGGGCTTTCAACGTCGCAGTACATCTCTATTGCGGTGGCCTGCAGTGCAGCTTTGATTTATTTCTATCTTCGTAAAAGAGGCGCCAAACTCGAAAGCTCTTAAGGCTTGGTCGCGCAAAACACTCCAAAGTTAATCGAAACTTCGAGAGCATTTTGTTTTTGGTTGCTTACGACCTCTTCAAGTAAATTTGCAATGGTTGCAGATGTTCCGGCCCATAGGCCAAATAAATCTTGAACAAGAAACGATTCCGAAAGTTTGGAAAGCTCGGTTTGAAATGAAAACTGAGCTTGAGTTGATTTTTTAAAGGTCAATCCAGACTCTTCGATGGCTTTTTCACACGCAGCCATGCTGGGAAATTCATCGCGGGCGGCGAAAAGAAACGACTCTTGCTCTGGATCTTGTTTTTCTTGAATGAATCGATAGAGCTCAGAAAAGCTCCCGTGAAGAGGTGTGGCGCAAATTAAGGTCCCACCGGGCTTGAGGATGGGATAGAGAGTGCGCAGAATTCGATTTAAATTTCCCGGGTGATTCAAAGCCCAGATTCCCCAAACAAGGTCAAAGACAGATGCCCCGAAAGGGTGTTGATTAAGGGATTGTTTGAGTAAAAAGATATTCTTGTTGTCGGTGGGAATTTTGCCGTGAAACCGGCTCAAACGTTCGCGATTGTTGTCTACGCCAATGAGTCGAGAACCCTCAGGCAGTTCGTCAAAGATTTCAAGAGAGATAGAGCCCTCACCGCATAAGAAATCTAAGCATTCTTGGGGATTTTGAAACTCGGGAAGATGTGGGCGGACTTGCTCACAGATATGGTTTTGCCAGGCTCCTCTTTGAGCCTGGTGAGTGACGCTGGATGAAGTGGCCACGAATGGGTTGATCAGTTGGTAGGCTCAGGGGCCTGACCCGGTAAAACTGAAATACTTGCCGGCGTAGATTTCTTTGTCAGTTGATCAAGGTTTTCCATTTTGCAGTTACCTTCGAAGATAACGCCTTTTTCAATCATAAGCTGCGGTGTGTGAATATTGCCGCGTAAACGAGCTGGCTTGTTCAGCTCTACAGATTGTTTGGCGTAAACATCGCCAGTGACGTCACCATTGATAACGATCTGGCCAACATGAATGGTGGCGTTTACTTTGGCGCCTTGGCCGATAACCAAAATGTCTTTGGTGTTGATCTCACCCTTGAAGGTGCCGTCGATACGAACGGTGCCTTCAAATACGAGCTTTCCTTCGAAAGAGCTTTCAGGTCCAAGAATGGTGTGGACGTCGTGAATGTTCCCCGATGTAGAAGGGGTTGAATTATCTCTTTTAAGAACAGCCATGTAGATCTCCTTGCGAGCACAGGCATATACGTAGCTTGGGAAGATGACAAGGGATCTTCTGTCTCTAAGGATCTCATTAAACAACTTGCGGGTAGATATCTGCAAGATGGTCAACGATCACGAAAGAGACAAAGATATCGCTGAATTGGGATTGACTCTTTAGGCGGCGTCGTGCATTTCAGGGCGACCCGAGCCCGTTTTTCGCTTCGTGATTTTGACTTCTTGGATGAAACCAAGAAAACGGGTTTGTGAAGCCAGGATAGCTATGACTTACCGACCGGAATCAGTAAACGACACGATAGTGGCCTGTGCTACGGCTGATGGAGCCGGGGCGGTTGCCATTGTTCGTCTTTCTGGGCCAAAAGCCATTGAAATCGCAAGCTCTCTGGCACCAAGTTCGAAACCGCGCATCAGCCACAAATTGAGTCGAGCAGCTGTTCAAACCGCTGCCGGTGAAGTGATTGACGATGGCATGGTGGTTCATATGGTTTCGCCGCGCTCGTACACTGGACAGGACTGTGTAGAACTCCATTTACATGGGTCGAAGGCGGTGGTTCAGGCCGTTATCGCTGAAGCGAAAAACCTAGGGGCCCGATTGGCGGGACCAGGTGAATTTACGCTTCGAGCATTCCTGAATGGACGACTCGATTTGGCTCAGGCTGAAGCGGTCGGAGATTTGATTGCCTCTCAGAGTGATGCACAAAGAGAAACCGCCACGCGCCAGCTTGAAGGCGGGCTCTCTCGGCAAATCAAGCATCTGCAATCTGATTTAGAAGGCATGCTGGCCGACATGCGCGCAGCCCTGGATTTTCCTGAATACCCCACGGGAGATGGCCTGCTTCCAGGGCATCGTGAAATCGTTGATAAAACCACCGGGGAAGTTAAAAAGCTCCTGCAAAACAAGAGGTTAGACATATCAAAGGGCCGGCGAATCTGTCTTTGTGGTGCCCCGAATGTGGGAAAATCATCGCTTTTGAACCGATGGGTTGGCGATAAACGAGTGCTGGTGGACGATACGCCAGGGACAACTCGGGATCCGATTGAAGTAGAGTTTTTGGACGGACTCGTCCGCTGGTCGGTTATCGATACGGCCGGTATCCGAGACGGTGCAGAAGGGCTTGAGCGACAGGGCATTGATATGACTCGCGAGCGCGCAGCGGGGGCCGATTTGGTCTTGTGGCTGATGGCCGCCAACGAACCTGTTTTGCCCGAAGAAAATATGAAAGCCATGGTCGTGGCCACGAAATCAGATCTTGTGAACTCAGCTGAGAGCAAAGACTTGGAAGCACTGGTTGATAAAGCTGGCCTGCCATTTGCCGGTTGGATTTCCAATAAGACGGGTGATGGCGTTGATGAGCTGCGTGACCGAATTACCGCGGAATTCAATACCCCCATTGGTGGAGAGCAAAATATTGTTGTTAAGCAACGGCATGTATTGGCTCTAGAGGACACATTGGCAGCTATGGCCCGTTTGGAAGAAGCGCTGGCGGCTGGGATGTCTTTGGACGTTTTGTCTTATGAACTAGAAGATGCTGTTC
>CAZZDT010000088.1:0-8896 GCA_964652435.1 uncultured Bdellovibrionales bacterium | reverse complement strand
ATACAGAGCAAGCGCTGGCTGAAGGACCGAAAATGCTCTTCAACCGCCTTAACAAGAATTTGAAGCGGCTTAAGAAGTGGGTGAAGAAAAATAACATCGAAGCTTACCGGCTCTACGATAAAGATTTGCCGGAGTATGCTGCGGCCATTGATATCTACGGCGAGCATGTGCATCTGCAAGAATATGCGCCGCCTAAAACCATCGAAGAGCACAAAGCTCAAAAGCGACGCATTGAAATGGTCCAAGGCGTTGGCCGGTTTATGGTGGAAAGCTTGGGCCTCGACCCAGACAACCTCCACGTGAAAACCCGCGAGCGACAACGGGGCACCAAGCAGTATGAGAAAAACGCAGAAATGGGCCAAAGGTTTCGCGTTCAGGAAAATGGGCTGACCTTCTTGGTAAACTTTACCGACTATCTCGACACGGGACTCTTTCTCGACCATCGAAATGCGCGTTCTATGATTCGCGAGATGGCCAAGGGCAAAGACTTCTTAAACCTCTTTGCCTACACCGGCAGCGCCACGGTTTATGCAGCGGCGGGGGATGCCAAATCCACCACCACCGTCGATATGTCGAACACTTACCTTGATTGGGGCGAAGACAACTTAAGGGTCAACAATCTCTTAGGCCGTCAGCACCGCTTTATCCGCGCCGATTGCATCGACTGGCTCTATCAAACCGATGACCTCTTTGACGTGATATTCTTGGACCCTCCAACCTTCTCCAACTCGAAGAAGATGGACTCCACCTTTGATATCCAACGAGACCATGTGAATCTTTTAGAACTCACGGCCAAGCACTTAAAGCCGGACGGCACGTTGATATTCTCCAACAACCGCCGCGGATTTAAGCTGGACGCAGACGCCTTGCCGAATTTGGTGTTTGAAGAGATCACCCACAAAACAAAACCCGACGATTTTGCACGCAACAATCACGTGCACCGGGCTTGGCGCATCACGCATCAATCATAAAAAAGGGAAAACGTTGCCCGGGCGAGAATCGCCCGAGCATCGATTGAACTTGAATCAAACGGTGTAGAGTGAGCCGTTTTGAGTTTCGAGGAACTTGTCGAAAGGAATGTCTTCCTGCTTCAAGAATCCTTGTGATGGCAATGTGCCATTTTTCACCATTTCAACAACCGCACATACAGATGCTGCTGTGGTCCAAGAGATTGCTCTCCATACTTTTCCGCCCACTTCAATTGGGTAGTAAGCTTCAACGAATTCGTCACGGCAAAGCTCATCGTCTTTCCAGCCTTCTACCGCGGCGTGAACATAAACAACGTCGTCGTTTACTGGAGGCTTCGCGTTTACAAGAATTTCACCGGCCGCTTTGCGGTCGTTCTTCATGTGGAGCTCTTGGAAGAAGAAGCGCATCAATTCACAGTGACCAGGGTAACGCATGGTCTTGTAGTTCAGCTCGTCTACTTTGCCTTCGTAGGTTTCGCACATGGTTCCAAGGCCACCGGATGTGGTGAACGCTTCAAGGTGCAAACCGCTGATGAAGATGGTTTCGTTGTCTTCCATGGCAGGTACAGCCATGATCTTACCATCTTTAATCACTTCGCAGTCATTGAGGTATTCGTTAACAACACCCGCTGGTGACCAGTTGAATGCATAACCTAAAAGACCCGTTGGGTTTTGTGGCAGTGCACCAACGCGAAGGTTGATAGCGCGAAGCTTGGTGAAGTCGTTTGTAAGGTGTGAACCAACAATTCCGATAAAACCAGGAGCCAATCCGCACTGAGGGGCCATGAGGCCTTTAGAAGTTTCACTCAGCTCAAGGATTGCCTTGGTTGTAGGAACATCTTCAGTCAGGTCAAAGTAGTGAATGCCAGCTGCGTGCGCGGCGTGGGCTACATTGATGTTCAAGTTGTATGGCAAACATGAAACCACGGCGTCCACCTCTTTGAGCGAAGCTGCCAATGATTCAGGATTGTTTACGTCACCTTTGACTACGCTGAATGCGAGTCCCTGAGGTTCCGCTGCGTCCATACCAGTTACTTGAAAACCGGTTTCGTGAAGCAAAGTGCCAACAAGACTACCGACTTTCCCCATGCCAATAACCAGAACTTTTTCGATATTTGCCGCCATATTTCTCTCCTCGGAAAACTTGATAAATACCACGTGTAAGTGGAAAGCCGGGCCTCCTTACAACGGTAATTCCAAGTCAACAACCCCATTCGTCAAAATTTTGCCTCATCCCGCAGCGCGTCAGATCTCTAATGATTTTAAGTATCTTCTTTGAAGTAGAGACAATGGGTTGCAATCGAATAGAATTTAACCAACTTAGGGAAATAATGGATAACTCCAAAAATGATAAAAGGTTGCCCAGCTCGGCGATGCTGAAGCGAATTCTAGGGCTCGCAAAACCTGAATGGCGACCGCTCGCTTTGGGCTGTCTCTTTCTCTTGATCAGTACCAGCATGGGACTCGCCTATCCTCAAGGTATTCGGATCATCATGGACGAGACCTTAGGTTCGAAAAATCCAGATATGGTGAACTGGGCAGCCATGGGTATGCTGGTCGTTTTTGCAATCCAAGGTATTGCCACCGCCTTTCGATCCTATCTCTTCACAGTGACCGGTGAACGCATCGTTGCTCAGCTTCGTAAAAGTCTCTTCGCCTCTATTGTGGAACAAGAGACCGGGTTCTTCGACGATAGGAAAACCGGCGAGCTTACCAACCGGTTGTCGGCCGATACTCAAGTTTTGCAGAACGCCGTGAGCGTGAATATTTCCATGGCCCTTCGATTCGGGGCAGCCGCTTTAGGCGGTCTCGGCCTGCTGTTCTACACATCACCCATTCTCACAAGCATTATGCTTCTGGTTGTTCCGCCCGTCACTCTCGGGAGTATTTATGTGGGACGTCTGGTTCGACGCATTTCTAAAAAGACCAGAGACGCTCTGGCAAAAGCAGGTGAAGTTGCCGAAGAAACATTATCCGGCATTCGTACCGTTCGAACCTTCAACCGTGAAGCGCGAGAACGAGACAGTTATTCAGGAAAAGTGGAAGATGCTTTCTTGCTCAGCAAGAAGCAGAGCAAAGTCGTGGCCATCTTTATGGGCGCCAGCTCCTTCGTCGGCTTCTCAGCCATTGCCGTGGTTCTTTGGTACGGGGGCCATTTGGTTCTTGAAGAAGCCATGAGCGTGGGTGAGCTCATATCATTCATCATCTATACCTTGATTGTTTCCGGAGCACTGGCCGGGATTGCGAGTCTCTATTCCAGCTTTATGAGCGCAGCGGGTGCCAGTGAGCGTGTCTTTGAGTTAATGGACCGGGTCACTTCCATCCCACGAGAAAGCGGTCGCCAACTTTCAAACCTACGTGGAACCATCTCTTTTCATGATGTGTGCTTTGCCTATCCAACAAGGCCCGACATCGAGGTGCTGAAAGACATCAACCTCGCCATTCAGCCCGGTGAACGCATTGCCCTTGTCGGTCCTTCGGGTTCAGGTAAGTCTACCATTGCGGCGCTTATGTCGCGTCTTTACGATCCGGTTTCAGGAGCCATCACTCTCGATGGTACTGCACTGAAAGAGCTCCAAGCAGGGTGGCTTCGAGAGCAAATTGGTGTGGTCTCTCAGGAACCGATTCTTTTTAGTGCAAGCATTGCAGAGAATATTCGCTACGCCAGACAAAGCGCCAGCGAGGAAGAGATTATAGAAGCGGCGCGCATCGCGAATGCCTTAGAGTTTGTAGAAGGATTTCCCGAAGGTATGGAAACCCAAGTTGGTGAGCGCGGTGTTCAACTCAGTGGTGGGCAAAAACAACGGATTGCCATTGCGCGCGCTATCTTAAAAAACCCGAAGATTCTCATTTTAGATGAAGCCACCAGCGCGCTAGACACCGAAAGCGAATTCCTTGTTAAGGAAGCACTCGAACGTCTGATGAAGAATCGCACCACTTTGGTCATCGCTCATCGACTTTCGACGGTACAAGGCGCGGATCGAGTCCTGGTCATCAACCAAGGCAATGTTGAAGAAGAAGGCACGCACTTAGAGTTGCTCGAGCAAGGCGGCATCTACAATAAACTTGTAGAGCGCCAATTGGTACATGTTGCTTAATCAGCTATTCGGCACCCACACGCCGTGAAAACCAAAGGGAACCCTTTGAGGCATCTCAATGCTTCCCACAGGACCCGACTCTACATCCTGCGCATCTAAAATTGCGAGATAACTTTTGTTACTGAGATGGTTATACACATAGGTGAGAAGCCAGCCTTCCCCTTCAGCTTCCCCGTCAGGCACAAAGAAAGCCTCATTCGCATGATTATTATGTCCTGGGTCCCAGGATGAGATTTTTCCAGAATCGAAATTCACGTGCGTGATGCCCGCAAAGTCCACGGTGTTTTCGTTTTCGCGCATGTTGACCAACCAACCGCTCTGATGCTTGTGCCCAGAGAAGCGACGGTCATGGGTAGGAAGTTCCATGGATGCTCGGCTAACGATTTGCTCCGAGAATGAGAGTTCATGTCCACCAGTACCAATGGTCCATCTGGCCAGTGCATTACCACCCGAGCCTCCGATACTGACTCCTCCGCCTTCAAACATAGAATCGTAACGACAGAGGTCCACAATCACATCATCACCTTGCCGAAATGCATTCACTTCATGAAAGACATAACAAGGCTCAATCTCTTTCCAACGAATTTGAGACGCAGTACCTCCCAAAGGCAGAATACCAATGCGGGCCCCATAATCAGGTTGCCAAACAAATGGGTTCGAGGCTCCTGAAACTGCGGCATTGATATCGAACACGACTGGACATTCCCAAAACACTACATCCTGATCCGTAATCGCAAAAGAATGGACCATGGTTGGCTTTTCGACGGGAATAACCTCAGTGTGAATGACTTTCCCGGTTGGATCGGCCACGTGATACGTTAGATAGGGATCCACAAACCAGTAACCAAAGAAATGCATATTGCCCGTAAGTGGGTCTATCTTTGGGTGTGCTGTAAAAGATGTTTTGATGTGGTCATCGAAATTCGTCACACCAACTGTGGATAAGTCAGATACATTGATTTCAAAAGGTAGACCCACTTCACCCGAAGTAAGCAGCTTGCCACCGTGATAAACAGCGCTAACGTTCGATGAGTTGTTTCCACCGGTCGGCGCTATATTTCCATCATCTCCGGCCGCCGCATATTGATCGGTGTGAATATAACGATTGCGATACCAAAGGGCTTTGCCATTTTCGATTCGAACCCCATGGAGCATTCCGTCGCCAAAAAACCAGTGCGATGAATCACTGTGTTGAGGGTTGGATCCATTTCTTACGTAGAGTCCATTGAGCGATTCGGGGATAAATCCATTGACCTGAAGATCAAATGCCTCAACTTCTTGCTGCACGGGCGCAAAGTTGCCCTGAAGCCACCAAGGTACCGATGGGTCGAATGGAAGCGCAGTAGGTTCACCACTGGGTAAAATCGAAGAAGCATTTCCAGTGGGAGCGTTAGCACCACAAGCGGACAACAGCCCCCCACTTAATCCCGCGGTCATTGTAAGAGCCGATAATTGCTTAAGAAAATCTCTCCGCCGATAGGGAGAATGCATCTGTCCAAAGATATTATGATTCATTGTGAGCCCCCAAACATAAATCAATAATCAAAGTAGAAACTCTCACTTCCTACTCTGCTTTGTCAAGCCGATAGCTAGGAAGAGATTAGAGTTACCGATCGGCAAATTTTCGGAGCCAAACTGCCGCTTGACCCCTATGGACAGATCTTGAAAACTTAGGTGTTGGCCTTTGGGTATCCACTGTTCACGAATCTCGTGCATTGAACTTACTGAGATGGGGGAAAATCTGAGTAAGTTATGGGGTGACTCGGTTTCTATTAAGGTTAAATTGGGGGTTGTTAGTCCAATGAAACATACACCAAGCGAGCAGACCGTGGTGCTCTCGGGGGAGCTTCGCGAGCTCATCGGAGAACTTGAAACACAAGCCAAGCCCAGCACTTGCCATGGCGTCATTTGTGATGGACCAGCCGCTATCTCCTCTCACTTGGCCCACAGTAAACCCAATGCCGTAGGAATTTTCCTCAAACAAGACCACGATTTAAAATCACTCGAAGAAGTCGCTAAGCTTTGCCAAGAAAACGACATCCCTATTCTTTTGGTGTGCGAGAGCAATGATCTCAATCTGAGACTCGCAGCGGTTCGAGCGGGATACCCTCATGTGTTCAGCGCTGAAACACCCAACTCCGAACTCGTGGCGCACCTGGTGAGCCTTACGCAAACACACGTAAACTCAGCCCGAGAAAGACAATTCGAAAGTATTTTTCAAAACGCTCCTTACGGAATCCTTTTGGTTGATGAAGCAGGCAGCATCTTTGAAGCAAACGAATCCGTGGCCAGAATGTTGGCCCTTTCAAGCCCACAACAAATGGTAGGTCGTCCGATGGTTGATTTCATCGCCGGCGACGCCTTCAAACCGCTTTTCGGACAGCTTGAGCCCCTGAATGATGGTATCGACAAGAGCCAAGTTGAATCGGTTTTAGTTCGAGGTGATGGACAACATTTAGCAGTCACCCTGGATATGAGTGATTACGAGCTTCACGGCAGTCGTGGCACACACGTCCTGGTAACAGACTCCGGAGAAAGAAAACGGCTAGAAGACCAAATCAACTTTGGACTCTTCTTCGATAGGCTTACCCAACTTCCAAACCGTACCCTTTTGCTCGACCGCATATCCAGGGCTTTGCTGGGTTGTCAGCACGAGGAGCACATTGGAATCCTGCTGGTGGACGTCAATCGTTTCAGAAGTATCAACGAAAGATTCGGACACCAATTTGGTGATCAGCTTCTCGTAACCTGGGCAGGGAGACTAAGAAAAGTTCTCCAACCATCCGATACCTTGGCCAGAATTGGTGTGGATGATTTCGCAATTGTTCGCAGCGGCTCTCCCGGTGAAGGTGCAATGATGGCGCTCGGTCGAGATGTGGAAGAATTAGCACGTCACCCATTCAGGCTTCCCAGGGAAACCATCAACCTCAGTGCCACCGTTGGCATTGCATTAAGCGAACCCGGCGCAACAGATGCAGGCGCTTTGTTACAAGATGGGCAAACTGCACTCTTCAAAGCCAAATCGGGTAACCGAAGCAATAACCGAGTCTTAATGTTCAATCGCTCCATGCGGGCAGAGGTATTGGGCTCACATCGATTGATGAACGACTTACCTCAGGCCATTGGGCGTGATGAGCTTTTTCTGCAATACCAACCGGTGGTGGATATTGGTGAGGGACGTGTCGTAGGACTAGAAGCACTGGTGCGCTGGAATCACCCGCAACTCGGCCTGGTACCCCCAACGCAATTTATTCCCGCGGCTGAATCAAGCGGCTTGGTGTTGCCATTGGGTAGATGGGTACTGGAAAAGTGCTGCCAAGATCTCAACAGCTGGCTGGAACAAAGAATTGTTCCCGATGACTTAATGGTGAATGCAAACGTGGCAACCCATCAACTTGTTGATCCAGATCTGGTGCCCATGATTGCAGATTTAATTCGAACAGGTCCCGTCACCGCCAAACATCTCAATTTGGAACTGACGGAAAGTGCATTGATGGAAAACCCAGGTATCAGCATGCGGGTATTTTCTGAACTCGATGATATGGGCATCAAGCTTTATGTGGATGACTTCGGAACAGGTTATTCCTCCTTTAGCTACCTGACTCAACTTCCCATCAGCGCCCTTAAAATTGACCGGTCTTTCATTTCGCGCATGAACCAATGCTCAAAAGAAAAAGAAGTGGTTCGAAGCATCGTCCTCCTGGCCAAAAATCTTGGGCTGCGCTCGGTGGCTGAAGGCGTCGAAGAGCGCTCTGAGATTGAGCCACTCAAGCAAATGGGTTGTGATTGCGTTCAGGGCTACTATTACTCACGTCCCGTAGATGCTGAGGAAGTATCCAGCACAGTCGCCCGAATTGACCAGGAACTGTCGGGCCAGACCACCTCCCAAGCGGGATAATTCGGGAAACCGGCCCCCTACCCATCATTGAACATTGGCGCTTAAAATCTACTGTGGTATTGCTCCGCCAGCGAAGGAGATACCCATGGTTCCAGATTTCAAAGATATTCAAGCAGCTCGGCCCTCCGTCGAGACAACAGGCGAGCAAATGGCTGCTCTTCAAGAGCAGTTCAAGCAAGCTGGCTCAGCCAAAGACCGTCATCAATGCATTATGCAATGGGATGCCTTACGCCGAACCCTCGATACTTGGGAAAGCCTTACTCATCTCAACTTTGCCCAAGACACCAAAAATCCCGACTACAAAGCTGAGCAAGACTTTGCCGACGAAGCACTTCCCGGCTTCACCAAGCTCCATGTAGAAATGAAACGCATGCTTCTCGAGAGCGAACATCGTGAGGAATTAGCTGGTGCTATTGGAGACCATGCATTCCGACTCTGGGAATCCGATATCAAAACCTTCGATCCGGCGGTAAAAGATGACCTGGTTCAAGAGGCTAAGCTTAAAGCCGAATACATCGAGCTTATGGCCAGTGCGAAGATTGAAATCGACGGGAAAACTGTCAACTTGCCTGGTATTCAACCTTATATCACCCACGAGAATCGAGAACTCCGCTACGAAGCAGTTACGAAGCGCTGGAATTTTTTCAAAGAACACCAAGAGCGCTTTGATGGTATTTATGCGGAATTGACAGCACTGCGCACGAAGATGGCCAAAGCACTAGGCTTTGATGACTACGTTGGACTCGGTTACGCAAGGATGCAACGAGTTGATTACAATGCCGATGATGTAGCGCGTTTTCGAAAGCAAGTGGTTGAAGACCTTGTTCCTCTCTGCGTTGAACTCCGAGAGAAACAGCGCCAAGCCTTAGGCGTTGATAAGCTCATGTACTGGGATGAAGCAGTCCATTCCAAAACCGGTAACCCAACTCCTA
>CAZZDT010000087.1:0-8960 GCA_964652435.1 uncultured Bdellovibrionales bacterium | reverse complement strand
TGCTTTCAAATGCACTCAAATACACCAATGCCGGTGGTTCAATTACGCTCGGAACAACGACAGATAACCACAAAGCAAAAATCTCAATTAGAGATACCGGCGTAGGAATCACAAAGGACCGAATTCCCCACGTCTTCGATATATTCAGTGAAAGTACAACCGGCACGTCCCGCCACGAAGAAGGCAGTGGCCTTGGACTTGCTCTGGTTAAAGAACTCGCGGAGAGCCTTAACGGTGCCGTGGGAGTGGCATCCACTCCCGGTGAGGGATCTCACTTTTGGGTGGAGTTCACGACCATCAAACCGCCAACCCTACCAGCTAAAGACCAAGTAGCACTTAAAAATTGGCTTGTTGCGGACCTTCTCCCATCAAGTCGAATGCAACTCAGTGAACAAGAGATAAGCTTCCAAGGCGATGTACTCCCCGCCACCGACCAATCGATATTGGTAGTTGATGATATCGAGGATATGCGAGGCCTGATTGCTAACCTCATGGAAAAAGAGGGTCATGAAGTATTTACAGCCTCTAACGGCAAGGAAGGTCTCGAAAAAGCGACGCAGTTGAAACCTGACCTCATTATCAGTGATTGGATGATGCCTGAGCTGTCAGGCCCTGAAATGATTCAAGCACTTCAGGACAAACCCGATACTTCATCTATTCCAGTTATCCTACTCACCGCTCGGGGCGATGATGACTCCAAGTTACTGGGCACTCAATCCGGGGCATCTGGGTTTCTCAGTAAACCATTTAGCAACCTAGAAGTTGTTAGCCTTGTTCGGAACCTGCTGCAACTCAAAGAAGGTGAGCGAGAGATTGCAAACCTGAATAAGCACCTCACTGAAAATGTCATGAAACGTTATCTGCCGGAGGACCTCGTTGACCAAATAGTAAGCGGCGAGATCAGCATTGACGAAAAGCCGCGAACCTTTGTGGGTACGGTTCTGTTCTCCGACCTCCAAGGCTTCACCAGACTCGCCAACGAAATACCGGCCGCCACACTGGCCAGGCTTCTCAACCAATACTTTGACGCCATGGTCCAAATTGTTTTCAAACACGGTGGCACGCTCGACAAGTTTATCGGCGATGCCATGATGATTCTCTTTGGGGTCCCGGTTGAACTCGCCCCCACCCATCAAGTTCGACAGGCCACACAGTGCGCTTTGGAAATGCAAGCCAGAATGAAAGAGCTCGATTCTATTTGGACCGCCGAAGGCATAACTCCGCCTCGAATGCGAATAGGTATGCATCAAGGCCCGATGATTGTTGGTAATTTTGGAAGCAAAAGACGGGCGGACTATACGGCCATCGGCCCAGCTGTAAACCTTGCAGCACGGCTTGAATCCTCTTGCGAGCCCGGTGAGGTCTTGGTGAGCCGCGAGATAGCGACGCTCCTACAAGAAGAAGAATTTGACGACGCAGGAACCTTTGAACTCAAAGGATTTAGCGAACCTATTCGGTGTTACAAACTGATTCCTCAAAAATAGGCCGGCCAAGCTTGATAAAACAGGTTGTAAACACAAAAAAGGCCGGCTCCACCCGAAGGTAAAGCCGACCTTTCAAATCATACTTTGGAGCCGATGGCTTATAGCTTCTCGCCGTGCTCAGCAAGGTATTCGGCTACACCCTCAGGAGAGGTCGTCATACCGGCATCACCCTTGTTCCAGCCTGCAGGACAAACTTGGCCGTTCTCTTTGAAGAACTGCCATGCTTCAACAACACGAACGACATCGTCCATGTTACGTCCCAGTGGCTCGTCGTTCACAACCTGGTGGCGAACGAAGCCTTCTTGGTCGATTACAAATGTTGCACGCATGGAAACGCCATTTGGATAGAAATCGTCTTCTGACTCAGAAACGATTCCATAAGCCTGCGAGATGCTGCGTGACATATCAGCAGCCAGTGTGAATGGAACAGCGCCAATACCGCCGTCTTTCACTGCTGTGTTTCTCCAAGCGTTGTGTGTCCAGTGCGAATCTACACTGATGCCTACAACTTCGCAGCCAAGCTCTTTGAGCTTCTCAGTTCGGTTGGCCATCGCTAGAATTTCTGAAGGACATACAAAAGTGAAGTCCAATGGATAAAAGAAAACCACTGCATACTTACCTTCAATGGCTTTAGCGAAATCGAAATCCCCATCGATTTCCCCATTGGCAAGTACAGCCTGGGTTGTAAAAACTGGTGCTTTTTTACCTACGAGTACGCTCATAACATCTCCGAATTTTGTTGAGCTCGAAGCGGCGAGCAGTCATTGAGCCCGTATTCCCGCCTCATCAGCAAATCTAAGTGAATTCCTCACGGGCTTGACTATCACTCACCAGATCCCGATTCAATGGACTCGGCGCTGCCTATTCAAGGATTCAGAGCCCAAATCCTGGGGGGAACGATCAGAGAGCTCATAAAACCGCCTCACATATCAATGAATCCAGGTATTTATTCAATTTCACAGTTCTGACGGGTGGCCCCCCATAAATTGAAATGTCTGGTCACCAAATCCAATTATTGCACTTGTATTGTGGTCCGCGGCCGTGTGACAAAACATCTTATAACCGCTGCTTCGAAATTTCGCCCAACTCCAGTCCATGGGGACCCACCATCATACTGACACAAAAGCGTCAGAATTAACGGATTTTAGCCCTTAGCGAATGGGGTCTATTGAGCAGTTATTGAGCAGCGAAAGGTCCTTATAAACCGACTTGCCTCTTCAAACCCCGTTGGCTACTGCGGCCACAGGGGGTTGAATGTATCCCCCGGGATCTCATTCAGCTCTCTTAGACAGTTTAATAATCATTCTAATAGGAGCCAACGATGAAAATCCTCCCCTTGCCTTTGGCAATTTTCGCCGCCCTTATCCTTAGCGCAACCAACTCATACGCTGTATCTGAAACCAACTACACCACAAACTATGCAGAGCAAGTGACACCTTGGGCAGACTTGGGTCACGTGGACACATTCTACGGCGTTGCTGGCAAAAAAATCGGTTACATCTCCTTTGTGGAGCCAAGTGCAAATGACGCCATCATTGTTCTCAATGGTCGGACAGAAAATTATCTGAAATACCTCGAAGTTGCTTATGACCTACGTGGACTTGGCGCATCCATCTACATGATGGACCACCGCGGCCAAGGTCATTCAGACCGTCTCTTGAGCAATCGTGACAAAGGCTATGTGAAAAGTTTTGACCACTATGTAAAAGACTTAAACACCTTTGTGGACCACATCGTAAAACCCGCGGGATACCAACGCGTGTTTATCCTGGCTCACTCGCTGGGCGGTGCCATCGCTACCCGGTTCGCCCAAACGCACCCAAGCAAAGTCCAAGGCCTACTGCTCTCGGCTCCAATGCACGAAATCAACACCTCACCTTACCCTGAATCACTCACCTACGTAGCCGCGCGCACCCTAACGTGGTTTTGGCAGGGAGAGGCCTATGCACCAGGTAAAGGCCCCTACTACACCGAAACATTTGAAGAGCAGGTCCTTACCACCAGCGAAGCCCGATACGACATGGGTGAAGAAAAGCTCGCGAACAATCCGGCCCTTCGACTTGGTGGGCCTACCAACCGTTGGCTCATGGAATCTATCTGGGCTGGATGGAAGGCAGGATGGAATGCAAATAAGCTGACCATGCCTGTTATCCTATTCCAGGCCGGGAATGACCAAATCGTGCGTCCAGGTCGTCAAAATAGCATTTGTTCCTCAGCGCCAAACTGCCAACTTATCTCTTTGGCCGGTGCAGAGCACGAACTGCTGATTGAAAGCGATGAAATCCGAGATACCATGTTCGACAACATCTATCTCTTCATTAATGCCAACCGATGATGTGCTCAGATTGTCATGCTGTCCGGTCACGCGACAGCATGACAAAGCCACACTACACAAAGTGTACGAAACGCTCAGAGTCAAAACGAAACTGCTCGCCATAAACCCCATCAGCCGCGCGCTTACCTGCGGCAACAATCATCACGACATTTCTATTTCTCGGCAGCTTTAGGATTTTCCGAATACGGACCTCGTCGAATCCCTCCAGAGGACAAGAATCGAAACCGTGAGCTCGAAGTGCCAGCATCAGATTCTCACAGGCCAGTGCCGTAGACTTGGTCGCCCAGATTTTCATTTCCGATAAGCTGACCGGAAACCTGGGTACCGGCCTGAAGATCCCCACCACACTAAATAGCAATCCTTTAGCCAGCCCGAATAGTCCGAAAGGACCCTGGGCATAATTAAAAGGAGCCAGTTTCTCATAATACTGACGGGCCAATTTAGGCACCTCACCGCCGGGCCACTGCGTTAAGATATCCTTGCAATGCTGGGACCAAGTGTCCGTCCGACCGACCACCACTATCATGGCCTGTGACGTACGGGCGGCATTTTGGCCAAAACACGCCGGGACCATGGCTTTGCGCACATCTGGCGAGCGAACCACGTGAAACTCCCATGGTTGCAAGTTACTCGAGTTAGGCGCCCGCATCGCCAAATCCAGACAATCACGAATCACTTCATCTGGCAGCGGCGTTTCATCGAATTTCCTCACTGAGCGGCGAGAATTGACCACCTCTCGAAATACATCGATGGAAACCGTGGTACTGGAATCAGCATGCTCGTCAGACATAAGGTGCATCCTTGGTAAAAGGGTAAGGTCCTTTTAGAGTTCAAGGATAGAGCACAAAAAACAAAGATAGACCAGCGGTTGCTATTCTCTGACCTAGAACGTTCCGAATGCAACCAGCCCTGGGGCCACCCTGCCCGTTGCACTCGCTACCGCACTGGGCGCGACCTCTAACGAGAAAGCGGAAGCCGTTTCATCGGGATGCAACGCTTTATGGAGTTCACGTTGAGCCCGCGTTTTTCCAAAAAAATGAACCGCACCAATACCAGTCCCCACAACACCCAAACTCGCGATGACCCATCCCTCGGTGGTATACTGAGAGTCAGTAGTCAGGGCCATTTCAAGACCAGCAGCGACACTGGCCGCCCCTTGTAAAGTCGTTAATATCGCACCCACAAATCTTGTTACTTTCGATTGTTCCGCTCGATATCTTAGGTAATGAAGGTATTCCTTCTGTGTTGCTTCCGAATCGTCCAGAAGCTGCCGAGAAATCATCGCACTCGCCTGCCGCTCACCCAGACGCATAAAACCATGAACGAACTGCCCCACACCCGTGGTTGCCAAAATCAACGCATTGCTAAACAAAAACGGGGCCGCTTTGCCGTCACTGGCGAGGGGGGACTCGTGTAAAAGCCACGCTCCTAAACCAATCGCGCCGGCGCCACCGGCCGCAGCAATTGATAATGTAAAGGCTTGCCCATTGGCATCCACATCATACATTTTTTCAACCGCAGCTCTGACCGGATCTGGCATGGAAGTATCGGCATAAGATTGCGCTGACAAAAATGTCACCAAAACCAAAGACAAAATCGAAACGAATCCACTCTTGCACATACAATGCTCCTTTTAGTTCATGAGCCAACATGCACCACGGCCAAAGAAATAGAGCCAACCGCAACGAACGAACATCTAATGGAAGAGAAACTTGAGGTCAATCGCAACCATGCCTACCTATGGTGGACAAGACGAATCCCTCAGACGGCGGCGAATGCCCCGAATCAATAAGCGAATATCCCCTCGAGAATTGAAAAGCAGATCTCTTCGCCCTGGGCTGTTTTGACCGCGAAGCATCCGCCTACCAACGCGGCAACCAGTCCGAGCCCAAGGACAACTTCCGTCCAATGGCTTGGGCCCGAAATCCTTTGGCCCTCGCCATAACCGCCCCCACCGTAACCACCTGAAAATGCGGTGGCCCCGGGTGCCAAAGATACCGACGGATGGCTGGGTTGCACCATCGAACAACCACTTAGAAAAGCTATCATCAATCCTATAGAAATGAACCTAATCATGCCCAAGGGACGTCAGTCCCACCGGGATTATTCATTTACAGTATCATTCGCTCAAAGAAGATTCAGGGTCAGAAAGAAATAAGCTTTTCCATGGGTATGGGTTCACCATTGAGGCTGATCAAAAACTGAACCAGGTCATGAACTTCATCGTCGGAAAGCGGCTCGGCGGCCCGAATAAGCGGACTGTGATTCGGGTCAAGCGTAGCTAAATCGGTCACTTTCCTGCGAATCACCTCATGCAAGGATACCTCAGACCCATCGTGAAAATACGGTGAAGTCATAGCAGAGCTTCTTAGCATTGGGGTTAGAAATTTGCCCCTGTCTCGCTCAAGCCCTGTGGCAAGATACCTTCCCTCGTCAGCCCTTGTGCCCTTCTCACCAGGAGGAGACGTTGAGATATTGTGAAACTGAAAATCACTCAAAAAAGGCCCATTATGACAGACGATACAAGCGGCTTTCCCTTCGAAAAGCGCGGCACCGCGAATAGCGGCATCACTGATTGCACCTGACTCACCAGCGTTCCAGCGGTCAAATGCAGAATTCTTTGAAACCGCGACTCGAATAAATTGGGCCAGTGCCTTACCTGTCAAACGCCACAATTCTTGTGGTCCCAGCTCTTGGATATCTTCGTCAAAAGCCTCTTTGAATAGTTCACGGTATTCAGGTAACTCTTGCGTTAGCTTTCGATGCATCGCCAATTGAGCACCTTCGATATCAACCCGTTCTCCCTCAGACACCGATAACTGGCTGAGATTCATATTGGCTTCGGCGTACGGCAGCACCATCATCTCGTAGAGATTATCCTCAACGCTTAATTCATCGTCCACATGCGAGCCGTCCCAACGGAACATCGGCGCATAGACAAGATTCATTAAAGATGGCGCATTCCGATGCAAAGACGGCGCAAGATCTGGATAGGAGCGATCAGGCAAATCAAGAGGCGTACTTGATTGAAAGAGCGTCATACTTAAATGGCACGTGCCGCAAGCAGCCTTACCACTTCCAGAAAGACGCGCATCACCAAAAAGGGTCTTACCCAGGCTCTCCTTGAGCTCACTGTAAGGGTTGCCATCCCAAACAGGAAGCGGCGGGACTGGCTGCAGAAAACTCATCCGAAGACCTGTGTCGGCATTAAGGGGCCAATCAGACTCTACTGAATTTTCGCCACAAGCAATCATGAAGAGTGAGAGGATTAAAATGAGATGAGATATATTTTTCATTATGGGACAATCATGATTGTATTAACGAATGCTGCGCGGAACGCATTGCTTTCACCAGGATCTTCAGGAGTCCGATTTTCGGTATCGATAAATGTATCCGCACCTTCGACATTCAACCGAAGAACTCCAGGCATGATCGTTGGATCACCATCTCTGACAACGCTTTGGTCGATGGTAAATACCGCTAAATCACCTTGAACCGGTGCCGGTGCTGTACCTTCAGGTGTCATCAATTCAGTTGGTACTTCGGTCACGATATAAGCGACGAAAACGATATCGTACGGCCCATCCTCATAGGTAGCATCGGTTACAAAATTAACCTCGAGGTCTTCTGAAATCGTGCCCCAGACCTCATCAATGGCCGGGTCATTTCCCGGCGAGAAACCGGCTGGATAAGTAGCAATCATATAAGGCTTGCCAACAAGGTCTTCGATGGCATGAGAAACAATAGAGCCGGCCGGTGTTACAAAGTGAGCCAAACCATCCTCGTTGATGAACTTTGCATTTAGTCCAACCTTATGAAGATTCGGATTTGATTCGCCGCCACAAGCACTAAGAAGACAAACCAATGCACCTAAGCTGAAAAGCCCTTTTAACGTATTCATTCTTTTCTCCATTGCGGACCCGATGAACTGAGCCGAGTCCGTAGAGTGATTTAGTTCCCGGCGGACACCCTATGAAACTGAATCAGAATAGTAAATAGTAGAAAGTTCCACATTCTACTTGGGGTTTTATAAAGCACCGACAAGGAAAACCCTGTACAAAACAAAAACTAAATAAAATCAGCACCTTAATCTAGGATCATCCATCTCGTGCAAAATTCATATATTTTTTTTCACACTTGAAAACTCCATTATTGCTTTTATCCATCCTACACAACGACGAGCCATGCCCCCAGGCATAAACCTCTTGCACCCCGCCCCAGGCTCCCAAATAATCTAACCATCCGTAACTCATTCGTGACCAGGAGAAACCATGCAGAACACAACCTCTGCGGTGGCATGTATTGCGTTGTTGTTACTGTGCGCATGTTCTAATCAATCGACTGAATCAAGCGAACCATCCCCTTCGCCACAAGAACCCACTGCTGAGGAAATACCGAACCCCCTTCGCAGTGAACTTGATAACTGGACCGCTCCAGAATGCGGTGAAGGCATGATGGCCATTCCAGGAGAAGAAGCGTGTCAGCCTATAGGCAGCCCGTGTCCCGATGCACGGTGGCCCGAACTTTCAGGCAATGAAACCTCCGTCTACTATATTGAACCGGGCTCATCAGGAGATGGTAGCTCGCCTGATACTCCTATGGGTTCCATCAACGCAGCCCTCGCCTTGGCTGCTCCTGGCTCGACCATGGTTTTGGGCGCCGGTACGTTCACCGAATCGATTCAGCTCCCAAGCAATATTCACCTAAAGGGTTTATGCTCAACAAAAACAATTCTACGTGTTGCTTCGTCGAATGAACCAATCGTGTTGGTAACGGGACAAGACAGCACCATCACCGATGTCACCCTTCGAGACGGACAACCCACCGTCGAAGTCAACCCATCCGCAAGTATCAGCATTATCGGATCGACCATTAAAGATTCCAAAAACGCAGCCTTGGTCATCAACAATGAAGCAAAGGCATCTGTTGTTCAAACCAGCATTCACTCAACAGACGCGTTTTCGGCAACCGCAGAACAAAATGAAGGAACCGCCATCGTGAACCGTGGCGTCGAGCTCAACCTTGACCGGGTTAGCATTGAGTCTTCTGCCGGCTCAGCCCTTTTTAACGAAGGTGGCCAAGTGGACATATCACAAGTTTACCTGCGCAATAATGGCGGTAAAGCACAAGATGGATTCACC
>CAZZDT010000086.1:0-8962 GCA_964652435.1 uncultured Bdellovibrionales bacterium | reverse complement strand
CCGGTGTGAGCGGGTACACTCTGTTTAAGCTTCGAAGAGCCGTGCTTAGAATCATTTCCACGATTTGGTTGAGAGAATCGATGATAATGGATTCATCGATCTCATCTTCTTGCATAACCATCAAAGACTGTGCCGATGCAAGTGCCAGTTCGCGGCTCCAACCCATGGATACTCCGACATTAACCACGCCTTCAGCTTCTCCACCACCTACGTATTCCCAAGTCTTCTCGCACATCTCATGGGGAAGAGGGTAAACCTCGCGAACACGAGCTTGTGTTCCGAGAATGAGATTGAAGGTCTGCTTCACTGCGTCTACAACGTGCATGACAACCGGCTGGACAGGTGCAGGAAGCTTTTGAGTGTAGGCGTCGTCTTTCTGGAAGACGGCGTCCAGGACGCTTTTTAGGCCATCCTGAGTGAATGGTTTTTCGAGGTATGTGTGCGCACCAAGGTCGAGACCTTTTTTGATGTTTTCCGCTCCAACCAGTGCGCTCTGCAGGACAACTGGAATGTGTTTCCAGCGGTCTACTTTGTGAAGAATTTCGCAGAGTAACCAGCCATCTAGGCCGGGCATTTGAATATCCAGAAAGACTACGTCTGGCTCAATCTCCGCTAAAAAGTGCAGCGCTTGAAATCCATCGTCGGCGCTCAATACATCGGTGTAACCAAGCCGTTGAATCAACCGCTTCTGTAACATCACGATATCCTTGTCATCATCGACTATCAGGATGGTCTTAGACATAGCTTTCCCCTTGCGCTGATTATAGCGCCAATTGAGTCTGAGGCAAACGTTGTGTGGACTTTACTGAGTGCGTTACTGCCCAGTTATTGCTCAGGAATCGCCAACTTGGTTGCGGCCCGCTTCCTGTCCCCGTTTTAGGCAGGCTTTTGCTTGATCAAAGAGGCCCTGAGCGGTTTGTTCTCTTGCGTCCTCACCGCCGCTGACGCCCGCTACACCAAGGGTGCCAGTGATCTGGATGGCGTCCCCACGGTGTCCCACCCGCAAAGCTTTGGTGCCAGCACAAATACGGGATGCGAGAAAGCGAGCTTGTTCGGGGATGGTTTCCGGCAAAAGAATAGCGAATTCATCATCTCCATTGCGGCAAACAATATCGCAGGTGCGCGTGCTGTCTAATAGGAGGGTAGCAACGGCGTGAAGGAGCTTGTCACCAACGGGACGACCATGTTCTTTGTTCACTGAATTGAAGTGATCTAAATCCAGTAAAATAACTGCGAAAGGTCGGTCATAGCGCCGAGCGGCTGAGAACATTTCAAAAAGTCTTCGTTCAAAATGCACTCGGTTCCATAGACCTGTTAGCCAATCGATCTGAGCTCGCTCGGCCAGTAGATCCTGGAAGCGCTTCGTTCGTAATCCTGACCGGACCCGTGCTCTGAGCTCGGCGGGATCAAATGGCTTGGTGATGTAGTCGATGGCGCCTAAGTCTAGCCCTTTGATTTTGTCCACGGAGTCACTGGCTCCGGATAAGAAGATCACAGGGATATTAGAGGTAATCGGATCTTCCTTGAGCATCCGGCACAGCTCAAAGCCACTGATTCCCGGCATCATAACATCAAGCAGTATGAGGTCAGGGTTGATGGCTTTGGCCCGTTCAAAACCCTCCTCGGCATTGGTGGCGAAGTCCATAATGATTTCTTCGGGCTGGAGACGAGCCTCTAGGAGCGCGTGAATTTCTACAGCATCGTCAATGACGAGAAGTTTAGGTGTCATAATTGGACCTCATTGCCTTAGAGCAATGATAACACCAGATAAGGGGTCGATAACAACAGTGTTTTCAGGGTTGCGGAGTGGGGGCCAAAAGACGTTTGATGCGTGCGACTGTATTGAGAACGCTTTCATCGGTTTGGAGCGACTCGATGGCATCAAATTCTACCCAGCGGGCATCCAGGGCATCGCTGGCTGCCTGAATATCCGTGCTGGGCGCGACGAAGAGATAGCGAATATCGAAATGGAGATGCTCCGGCTCTGATTTTCTGGCTGGAATCTCGTGGATATCGATGGCGAGAATGCCTTCCACTTGCGGGTGGGTCAGAGGCTGCGTGACTCCAGCCTCCTCAGCCAGCTCCCGAGCCGCGGCTGCTTTCATGGACGAATCGGTGGGGTCAACGTGACCGCCAGGTTGAAGCCATAGTTTTAGTTTCTCGTGGAAAATCAGGAGTATGGCATCCAAGTTGGGGCTGAGCACAAATGCACTGCCTGTGAAATGGCCCGGTTCAAATTGGCCTCGGTCGAATGGTTTTGGCGTATCAAGAAGCTTTAACATTGCTTCCCGGTCGTTTTTTTCGCCATCTGAGAAGCATTTGAAGTTACTGAGCTCTTGGCGCAATGCGTTGATATCGATCATAGCCGCAATCTAATCGTCTAAGCGGTTAAATGCCAGTTGATATGGCCCGTGAGAACGCGGAATCGGGATTGTATTTTGGTCGATCTAAGGGCAGAAGGGCCGAAATTAATGGAGGTACGACCATGCTTGAAGCCCATAGCCATTCTGCACCCGCTGCGTCCGATAAATCTTTGGAAGCCTTGTTTCGAAGAATCGCTCGTATTCCAAAGCTGCACGCTCGATTTTTAAATACCATTGCGATGCTTGAATACATTGGTGCTCGTAAGATCATGAAGAGTCAACGCTCCGATTTGTTCGATATGGAGCTTCTTTCACATGTAAGCGAAGAAACAAGACATGCGTGGTTGGTGAAGCGTATGGCGGTGAAGATTGATGCTGAGGCCGCCGCAACTTGGAGCGACGAGCATACGCTGTGTCGCCGTGAGGCAGAGCGCTACATTCAAACTTTGGACCGTGCGGCTGAAGATGAACTAAAGAGTTGCGGTGACTTCGCTAGCTTTCAAACAAAGGGTGTCGGTGCGCACGTGAATTACCTTTACACCAGTTTGTTGATTGAAGAGCGTGCCGATGTCTTTTACGGAACTTATGTGAAAGTTCTCGAAGAGTATTCAATGGCCGGACCTCTAAAGGCCATCATTAAAGATGAAAGTAAGCATCTTGCTCATATGGTTGAAAATATTCTGAAGCAGGACCCTCTAGCAGACAAGCGTTTACCTGGATTACGAGAAGTTGAAAAGGCTGCTTTTGCTGAGTTTGAAGGCGCACTTTGGAAAGCCGTCGAAAGTATCTAGCTGTAGCGATTTGCGATTCGCTCCACCGATTGTGCATAGTGCCCACCAAAAAGGTTCACATGGACCAGGAGTGGGTAGAGTTGATAAAGCTCAATTCTTGATTCCCAACCAGCCTCGAGTGGATAGCTCTCGTGGTAAGCACGGAAGGTGCGTTCGCTGAAGCCGCCGAAGAGTTTCATCATTGCGAGATCTATTTCGCGATGCCCACCATACACTGCAGGGTCTATGAGTACTGGGTGACCTGATTTATCGGTGTGAACGTTTCCACTCCAAAGGTCGCCGTGTAGGCGGGCGGGGCGTTCAGTATTCGGTAAGTGATTTTCGAGGCCAGCCAGTAAGTGTTCCAGTGTTTTCATGGCGCTCGAAGACAGTTTACGTTTTCGGCTGGCCATCTTGATTTGAGGGAGCAATCGCTGGTTTCGGTAGAATTCTATCCAGGTGGGCTCGAGGGTGTTGCTTTGGGGAAGATGCCCAATAAAGTTATCTGCGTGCCAACCAAATTGTCCGGGCGATTCTGAATGGAGCGTGGCCAAGCCTCGGCCTAATTTCTCGTCAAAGTTTGCTAAGCGCCGGCCAGGCTCAATCCATTCCATGATCAGATGGGCTGGCTCGCCAACCTTCGAGGAATGGAATACCTCGGGGACCCGCAGACCGTGCTTTCCTTTTAACCACGCGAGCCCTTCCGCTTCTCGTTGAAACATCTCTGAAGGAGCGTTTGGGTTGGTCTTAATAAAGAAATGACGCCCGTCGGTGCATTCTGCTCGATGGGCTTCGTTGATATCACCACCGGCTACATGGGTGATACTTGTTATGGGGGAGCCGAGCAGGCTCTCTATACAGAGACGGGTTGATGCCTTCACCCAGCGAGCCCGTGGTTCTTCACAATCGTCTTAAGTAACTCGCGGCAGCTTGCATCACAGAGATCAAAGACATCAGCAAATCCATCGGGTCCACCGTAGTAGGGGTCTGGCACATCAAGCTTGCCTGGGTTTTCAGGATGGTATTCTCGAAGGAGCCACAGCTTTTCCTCGGCGTCAGTATCTGGGGCGATAGCCAGGAGGTTTTGGTAGTTGGATTTGTCCATGGCGATAACGTAATCAAATTTAGCGAAATCACCGGATTTGAATTGGCGAGACTTACTTGGCAATTGGATGCCACGCCGGTTGGCTTCGGCCTGGCTGCGGGGGTCGGCCCCTTTGCCAGCATGCCATGACTCGGTACCGGCGCTATCTACGCCGATGGAGTGGTCGAGACTCGCCTCACGAACCAATTCAAGCATGATGCCTTCGGCGGTAGGTGAACGACAAATATTTCCAAGACAAACAAAGCAGACATGAATCATAGTTTTACTCACATGGGTGTCTAAGAACCGACACTTGTTTTGCTTTATTGCCAGAACATGTCAACAAGCCGTCAAATCAACGAGATGACTCAGAACTCTAATTATCGTCTTAAGGCTGTAAAGTTGTTTGATATCAGTGCTTTATGCTCTGTCAGAGTCGCGTCGGAAAAAAGTGGCACGGACTCTGCAATACCTTAAGCAGACTACAAACACGGTGGAGAGTGTTATGGGGAGTGTCAATTCATTCCGGTACTATGAAGGCGATGAGATGTTGGGTCTCGTCGACGAGGACGTACTTGAAGCTGATAGTGTTAGTGAGGATGTGGATTTGCTTTTGCTGGATTGGGAATACGATTCGGCTCAACAAATATTGGGCGAGGTATCAGCAGCGATCATGGATCGGGCCTACCAGGCCAGCCAGGCCACGGTGACCAGGTTGAGCCCGGCAGCTCTTCAGTTTTTGTACTAGCCACCAGGTGTAAACTTTTAAGTTTGCAGTTGCGTAGTTCGCGGGGTCACTGGGTGCCATAGCTCAGTGACCCCGGACTTACCGACGATTGTTGTCCACCCTGAAAGGTGAATCTTTGATTTACTTTGTTTCAACAATCATACGTCGGTCTTTTCCCTGATCTGACGTGAGGGTGCGGTTTTTTCCGACTCCTGGTAAACCGGACCCCACGTCACAGATCAGATTTTAAGACAATTCGTTTTAAAGACTTGTTAGCGCCTGTGCCAGTGTTGGTAACACTGCACCGGCGCTTCCTTGTATGCTGAGGCCATGCGGTAGCCTGCGGGCGGCTTCTCCAAAAATATTTTCGTTTGGATTGATATCTATAAATGGAATGCCGCGTTGTGCGGCCATGCTGACCATTTGATTTGGAAGATTGGTTGCGCCTGATGTACCCACAATCACTAAAAGGTCGGTGCGGGCGGTCACTTCAAGGGAGCTTTGAAATCGGTAGAGGTCTTCATCGTAACATTCATCAAACCACAGCACATGGGGGCGGCATTCTTTGCCATTACGCTTCAGGGCTTCGAGCAGTTCATCGTCACTCATGGCATCAATGGTTGCTTGATCGGTGCTCATGGTAATTGGTTCGAGAGAGCTGGAGTCTCCTCGGTAGGGACGCATGTAATCGATGTTTCCGTGGATCTGATAGGTGCGGTCGAAAGTGTTGCCTGCCCGCAGATGTAAACCGTCCACATTTTGAGTGACCAACGTGAATTGATTTTGAAATGATTTTTCAAGATCGGCCAAAGCAAGATGAGCGGGGTTTGGCTTGGCCTGATGGCAAATGGCACGCCGGTATAAATACCAGCGCCAAACTTGCGCGGGCATTTTGCTGAAGTTACTCCACGTGGCCATTTCTTGAGGCTGGTATACTTTTGAACCAATGGTCCAATAACCTTCCTCACCTCGAAAGGTTGGAATCCCGCTTTCCGCTGAAATGCCGGCACCGGTGAGAAAGACGAGACGCTTTGCTTGAGTGCAATGGGATTCTAGGAATTCATTCAGCGCGGGGATGGTTTCAGGCATGGCTGGATTCCTCTGGTTGAGCTGTGGCTTCGGTGTCTTGTTTGTTGCCAGCGACAGCGACAGCATAGATGGCGGCCAAGGTGCATATTGCTCCAATGCCATCGTACATACCAAAGAGCTCACCAAAAAATGCAACGCCCCACACAGTAGTGAGCACTGGCTGAAGTAAAATGGTCATCGAGCTGATTCGGGCTGGCAAGTGAGGCATGCCTTTGCTGATAAAAGCCCAACCGCCCACATGAACTGCCAAGCCCAAAACGACTAACCAGAGAAAGTTACGCATATCAGGGAAGGCGGTGCTTTCACCGGTGAAGCCAGTAACGCTGAATAAGGTCAAGGCACCAAAAGCACAGGAAATAGCAAGGTTAACAGACATGGGCCACGCCTGGTCGATGCTTTGACATTGTCGCAGAGTGAGAATGTAACTGCCGTAGAAAAATGCAGTTCCAATGCCCATTAAGATCCCGACAGGGTCTAAGGTTTGGTTGACCAAGCCCGGGACGGTGAGTAACGCTACCCCTAGGATGGCCACCATGGACCAACCCAAGAAATTCTTAGGCGGTTTTTCTTTGAGTAAAGTTCCGGAAATGATGGCAACCCAGAAGATTTGTGTGTTGGCAAGTAGGGTGGCCAAGCCAGCCCCCGTCAGGAGGATGGCCCGATGAAAGAGTGCCAAGTCGAAACCAAAGACTACGCCGGACAGGGCAGCCCAGAAGAGCGACTTATAATGCGTTGGTCGGGGCTTCGTGCGTAAAGCAATGAAAGCAAAAGGCAAAAGTGAGAGCGCCGCGAAGAGAAGCCGGTAATACCCGATGGTTGACGGGGCGGCTTCAATGACTTTGACCAAGGGAGCGGCCCAGCTGATGGCCATTGCACCAATGGCAACGAGGCCCAAGGCTTGGGCAGGCGTTTGACTGGGGGTTGGGTCAGACTTCGACATATTGGGGTGCTATCAGAAGGATGCAGGGTAAACCATTGAAAAGTGCGGTCCTTTTCCCTTAGGGTGAGTCATGAACGGAAAAAACATTCTGATTACGGGCTGTGCCAGCGGCATCGGCCTTAAGCTTACGGACCGATTGTTCCGCGATGGGCATCGAATTTTAGCAACCGATATCAATGAAACCGGCCTAAAGGCAGCGGCTCGGGTCTATGGTTGGGATAAGAGTGGCGGGGTGATGCTTGCTTCCCATGATGTGCGGTCTCCCGAGTCTTGGGAAGCCTGTGTGCAGTCCGTGGTGAAAAAGTGGGGCAAACTCGATGTTTTGCTCAACATTGCCGGTATTTTGATTCCGGGCTACACGCACGAAGTAGATGAATCCCACATGATTAAACATCTGGATATCAATGTAAAAGGTGTGATGTTGGGTACAAGCGTGGCGGCAAAGCATATGGTGAATAGACGAGAGGGACATATTGTTAACATGGCCTCGTTGGCAGGTGTGACACCTGTACCAGGCTTGGCCGTATACAGTGGGTCCAAGCATGCGGTACGTGGGTTCAGCCTCTCTGCTGCGCTTGATCTAAAAGAGCACGGGGTGGATGTTTCAGTTGTATGTCCGGATGCGGTCGATACGCCGATGCTTGATCTGCAAAAAGATTATGAAGAGGCGTCGCTTACATTTTCTGGGCCGAAGCCGCTCACTGCCGATGAAGTTGTGGATGCTATTGTCAATGATGTTTTGCCCAATAAAACCTTAGAAACCTTATTGGCGCCCGAGTACTCTGGCCGGGCTCAGATAGCACGCATGGCTAGTCTTTTTCCGGACTTCGGTATGCGGGTAGGGACTCTGGTGCGTAAGCATGCCCGCAAGTCGTTTCGAGAGAAGTTTGGGATGCGCAAGCGCTAGGAGATTGAAGATGGCTCAAAAAAATAATCTTAAGGATTTGCCTGGAATCGAATACGTTTCTCATTTTAAGAAATCTCGCGTATCGAAAATGCCAGAAGAACGCTTGGCTGCGGTGAAAAAGAGTGCTTTGCGCTTTCGAGAGGATATGCTCGCCGGTAATCAAGTTCTTTATTACCGAGCGTTCGAACTGATCCATGTTCCATATCCTACGCGTTACGGTTTGCTGAACGCGTGCTCTGTGCCAACGCCATTTTTGCACTTACTGAATAAACTGGTGGTGGTTCAGTACAATACCCCCGATGGGGTGAAGACCCTCTTGGTAGGCCCGGCCGATTTTGAGGCCAACCGGGAAACGCCGTTCTTCAAACGCTTAGCTGCGGGCTTTGGACCATTCAATAAGCCTATGCGGAAATTCTTAGCTCCTATCATCCGAACAGTTGAAGAATGTTTACGAGAGATTGGCTTACGGCCAGAGGACATTGACTACATCACCTACGACCATCTCCACACACAGGACGTGCGCCGATGGCTGGGCAGTGGAGGACGTCCCGGATATTTTCCCAATGCCAAACTTCTTGTGATGCGACAGGAGTGGGATTCTACTCTTGCGCTCCTGCCTCCCCAGCGTGATTGGTACTGTCCAAATGGCATCGACGGCATCCCGCCGGAGAAGGTCGTCTTATTGGATGGCGATGTGATGCTAGGCGATGGCGTTGCGCTGGTGCATACTCCCGGGCACACCGAAGGGAATCACTCCGTGGTGACCTATACGCCCGAGGGCCTCTATGTGAGCAGTGAAAATGGCATTTCTTCTGACTCCTATGCACCGCTTCAATCCAACATACCTGGACTTCGAAAATACGCTCAGGATACTGGCATGGAAGTGATTCTGAACGGAAACACCCAAGAGGGTGGCATTGACCAGTATTTATCGATGATTCAGGAAAGAGAAATAGCTGGTCCCTCTTTACGCCACCCAGGGTTTACGAACGTCGTTCCATCCTCGGAACTCTCAGCATACTGGGGCTTTCCAGGCATCAAACCCACGGTTCGGTTTGGTGAAGTGACGTTTGGGAGCCCGG
>CAZZDT010000085.1:0-9002 GCA_964652435.1 uncultured Bdellovibrionales bacterium | reverse complement strand
CCCAACTTACTCAAGGGCAGGTCTCATTTGAGACCCTTAAAGATATCGTAGGGTTTCCCGATTATTATGAGATGCAGTCTCGCTTTAGACGCTCTGAGGCACGAGGCGACGAGGATGCGCCAGGTTGAAGATGCCGCCGAGCCCCTTCACAAGCGGGTTCTTCTGAAAATAGATGGATCCGGTTGCTATCACTTGGTCATGTTGGGTAGTCTCTGATTCGGCCTGAGTGCCTGTTAACATTAAGGATTTACTGTTGCTTCTTTGGAACCAACGGTTATCGTCGAGGAGCCTTGAGGATGCGTCTACTATTTTCTGTACTGCTTGTATTTTTGATTATCCCAAGCACATCGTTTGGTTTTGAGCTGAAAAGTAAAGACCTCAAAAATGGCGATACGATTACCAATCGACACGTCTTTCAAGGTTTTGGATGCAAGGGTGAAAATGTATCTCCGCAACTCTCTTGGGGAGCGGTACCGAAAGACGCCAAAAGTCTCGCGGTTACCGTTTATGACCCTGATGCAAAAACCGGTTCCGGTTGGTGGCACTGGGTGGTGTTTAATATTCCGGTAACCCAGACATCGCTTGAGGCGGGTGCAGGCAAGATGGGCCTTGCTGAATTGGCTTCTGGCGCCATTCAAAGTCGAACGGATTTTGGTGGAAGCGGTTTTGGTGGTCCTTGTCCACCGGTTGGCTCGGTAGCCAATCCTCACCGTTACATCTTTACGGTCTACGCTCTGAAGGACAAGATTCCATTGGACGCGAATGCATCAGGTGCCCTAGTTGGTTACTACATTCACAACCTTAAGGTTGCGGAGTCGTCCTTTACTGCTCGATATGGGCGATAGTCCACAATCGTTCTATGCCTGAGATGGCATTCTACATCTTTGCTTGTTCGTGAGATGGCTTTAGTTGCTACGGTCATGATTGGGAGCCTTATTTGGTGAACCTGAAAACACTGCAGCTCATGGGTTTATTGGTTGCCATAGTCTTTAGTGGCACAGCATGGGGTGGTGAGTTCGTGGTGGACGATGAGGTCGAGAGCCTCCGTCTGGGCAAGTATATCGACTTTTTGCGTGACGATACCGACAGCCTCAAAGTCGAGGATGTTCTACAGCTCTACAGCGACGGTAAGCTTGAGCGCAGTGAACTCGATGTTCCCAAATTCGGTGTGGCGGGCCCAGACGTAGCCCTGTGGTTTCACTTGGCGCTGAAGCCTGCATTATCAGAGTCTCGTTCTTATATTCTTCTGCTAAATCCTGCCTATCTTCGGTACGTAGATATTTTTCGGTTGAGTGAAGACAATCGGATACTGGAAAAGATGGAAGTGGGGCAGCACCGCCCGGTTGAAAATCGAACCCTCTATCATCATGCTTTTCCTATTAAGCTGACGTTGGGCGAGCAGACGCAGCAGTTTTTATTCCGCGTGAAGTCCAACAGTGTGTCTTTTGATTTGGCACTCTATGATTTGCCGAGTTTCTTCGAGAAAGAAGTGAAAGAGCGTTGGTTTCAGTATGCCTATTTCGGGGCCATGCTGATTATCTTTCTGCATTATTGCTTCATCTATTATTCTACTCGTTTAAAAGAATATTTGTATTATATTCTATATATTTTGTTCGCAAATTATTTCTATGCATACCTAGGCGGTTATATCAGCCACTTTGTGTTTCCGGTTCACGAGGAAATAGCCAGCATGCACACGCGATATTTTTCGCGTGATTTATTTTACTTCTGTATGTTTATGAGCTTTTTCTCGCTCTTGAACTTCATTCGATATTTTCTCGATTTGAAAAGAAGTTCGCCGCGGGGAGACTTGGTTTGCTTGTGGGTCGGGCGTGCCTATCTGGTGGCTTCACTCTTGTCCTTTTTTGTCTCCTACAGTGTCTCAAGCAAGATATATTTTTATCCAACCTTGGCAGTGTATCCGTTGTGTTTCGCGATTGGTGTGGCTGCGTTTCGTAAGTCACAGGATGCAAGATTTTTTCTTTTGGCGTTCTCATTTTATCTGGTGGGGAATTTTATCTACAACTTGCAAGTGCAGGGTGTACTCGAAGCCAACTTCTTTACGCTTAGGGCAGCTCAGATTGGGTCTTTTTTAGAGATTGTTTTATTTTCAGCCTCACTTGCCGCAAGGATGAAGCGTTTGCAGGATGAGCGGATCGAATCGCAGGCACAAGCTGCCCAATTGTTAAAGGCGAAAGTAGAGGAAAGAACCTACGACCTTAAAATAAAGACACTGGAGGCAGAGGAGGCAACTCTCGAGGCCTTGGGCGCAAAGTCTGAAGCTGAGTCACTGAGACTGAAGGCAGAAAAACAAGCGTCAGAGTTACTCGAGTTAGACAAGCAGAAAACGGCCTTTTTCCAGAACATGTCCCACGAGTTAAGGACACCGTTGACGCTCATTTTGAATCCGCTGGAGGCGCAGTCTCAAGAGCAGCCGGATAACCACGATATTGAGATTGCAGTAAAGAATTCGCGCCGACTTCTGCGGTTGGTGAATCAGTTGTTGGATTTTCAAAAAGTGGATGCGGGTAAGAAAAAGCTTTCTCTAACTCCTGTTGATCTTAATAGGTTTACCTACGTTTGCGGCAATTACTTTCAATCGGCATGTTCATCGAAAAACATCGACTTTGTGATTCTTCGAGATGATGGCCGCTTGGCTGCTGAGGATGTGCCTATATGGGTGATGGCAGAGATAGATGCTCTTGAGAAAGTTGTATTCAATTATTTGTCTAACGCCTTGAAATACACGCCCGCTAAAGGTCGTATTGAGCTTGGGTTAAAAATGAGCGGCGAACGTGTTCGACTTTTCGTACGTGATAGTGGCCCGGGAATTTCTAAGGAAGGCCAATCCAAGTTATTTGAAGTGTTCAGTCAAGTGGATGAGACCGCCACGCGAGCTTATGAGGGAACTGGCTTGGGCTTGGCCTTAGCGAAAAGTCTTGCGGAAGAGATGCAGGGGCAAGTTGGAGTAGACAGTGCCCCGGGAGAAGGAAGTCTGTTCTGGGCTGAGTTTCCGCTGTGTGAGGCACCCGAAGATTCGAGTGAATTGAACTTTGAGGTTCGTAGTTGGTTAGTGGATTCAGAACAGGGTGAGACAGGAGTCGAGGAGACCAACGACGTTGCGGAGGCCATCGGTGATGAAGGTCAGTCGCGGTCGTTGGTGCTGGTTGTTGATGATCTACCCGATATGCGGGAATTGATTTCTAATTCTCTTCGAAAACGAAACCATCGCGTGGTGTCGGCTCCCAATGGAAAACGTGGATTTGAACTGGCAAAGAAATACCATCCAGATTTGATTATCACCGATTGGATGATGCCACAGATGACAGGTCCTGAGTTGATTGAGCAGGTGAAGGCTGATCCCGAGTTAAACTCGGTTCCAATGGTACTGGTTACAGCAAAGAGCGATGAGGAAAGTAAACTGATTGGGACCGAGATTGGTGCCGATGCGTTTCTTGGGAAACCTTTCAATGACCAAGAGTTGGGCAGTGTAGTGAAGAACCTGCTTTCTTTGAAGTCTCGGGAGCGCGAGGTCGAAGAATTGAACCACATGCTGACAGAAACCGTCCTGAAGCGGTATTTGCCTCCAACCCTAATCGAGCAAATCATTGATGGTGAAATCTCAATGGACAAACCAGCTGAAAGACGCTTGGTAACCATTCTCTTTAGTGACCTATGCGGATTTACTTCGACCTCTCAACGCTTGGGCCCAGAGGGAATATCGGCGCTTTTGAATGAATATCTGACGACGATGAACGAAATCATTTTCAGTCATGGCGGTACGATTGATAAATTTATTGGTGATGCCATTATGGTTATGTTTGGAGCTCCCGGCGATTTGAGTGCCGAAGAACAAACGCAGAGGGCCGTAGCCTGTGCCCGAGATATGCAGATGGCTATGTCTTTGATTGCGAAGGGATGGGAGCCTCGAAATGCTGGGAATTTACAAATGCGTATCGGTATTCATCAGGGTGATGCAATTGTGGGTAATTTTGGCTCGGATAAACGCTCGGACTACACCAGCATAGGACCCACCGTAAACATGGCAAGTCGCGTTGAGGCCAGTGCAACGCCAGGAACAATCTTCATATCTGGTTCGGTATCAGCGCATTTGTCTGAATCTGATTATTCAGATGCAGGGTCCTTTTTCCTGAAGGGGTTTGAAGATGAGGTGAAGCTGTACCGTGTAAGGTAATTCGGATTGAATCACAGCTTTGCTCAGTTCAAATGAACATGGTCGGGGATGAATGTTTCTTACGAGGCGGGAATCGCGGTGGAGAAGCAATCGGCAATATGCCTCATTTAATAAACAAACCCTACACCCAGGCGCACGGTATGGGCTTTGCCGTGAACTTTGCCGATTCGTTTCTCGTACACATCGTGGGTTGATTTCAGTTGGAAATGAATCAAGTCTGACCACCTGAAATATAGGATGGGACCCATGGTGTAGGTGATTTCAACGCCATCCCAGTATTTCAATTGCTGATTCCACTTTATATGCCCATTGCGCGAACCGATATTGAAGTTCAGGCCAAGAACCAGATTAAAGTAGGAGAGGGATGGTGTTTCACCAATGAAGACAAAGGTACTGACGCCAGTGCGGAAAATGTAGTTGTAGGTTTCCGTTTCGTAGCCAAGTGAAATACCCGGAGCAAACTCGCGAAAGTAAATGCCAATGGGGTCAGATGCTTTTGAGGCGCCGGGAACTCTCAGCTGAGGGGCGAGCGTCCATGAGCCGCTTCGACCATCTAGGTTGAAGTATTTTTTCAGAGGCAGGGCAATGGTTGGGTCACCCAAGCCGCTTTTTCGATGTTCCACGGTTTCACCCGACTCAGATAACACCCGCCGGTGCGCATCCAGCATAACCGGTACTTTCAGAGTCAACCGGATGCTTCGATGCCAGGTATAAACGCCTTCCACGTGCAGTAGGTAAGCGCTGCGGTCGAGGTCTGAACCTAGGTTTTGTTTGCCGTCGTAAAGTGAGTTTTCGGTGCGGTATTCTTGAAGTATCTGGAAACCCCAGCCACCAGACCATCGCGGCATTTCGCTGAAGACGGGCTGTCCTGCTTGGGCGGGTATGGCCAAGCTAAGAATCAAGAAAATAAGGGGAGAGATGATACGCAAGTGACTGTCCTAGGGAACAACGCGAAACGTGTTCAGCGCGAGTTTAGATGTGACCACTTTTTTGTCTTTCCAGACGTAGGTGTGAACCGGCTCGTAGCCCGCTTCGTCGATGGCGCTGGCCAATGCTTGAAAGTCTGGTTTCACGTCTTTTTTAACCGTGATGATAACCAGCTGGTGTTTGGCATCTAGCTCAATGCCGTCATTGTCGCCAGAGGTATCCACGAATGGTAAGCGGCTGATCATCTTACGGATGCCAATGGCACACGATGGACAACATAACCCTTTGGCGTAAACCAGCAGTGCTTCGGGTTGTGCTTCTAGCTGAGCTTTGACTTGGACGTCACGAACATCTTGGTTGACTTCGTCAAAGGGTTTGGCCCATCCGGTTGAGACGGTGACCAGAGAGAGGAGCAGGGCGGTAAGCGCAACTAATAAAACTCGATGCATTGTTTTCTTCTCCTTGAACCAAGCCTTGCAGCTTTAGGTGCTTGATGCACCGGCTGTTCTTTAAAGCTCATTAGGTAGCCTGCTGGGCATGCCTTGTCCTACCTAAGAATGGGGGCAGGCATAACCCTCCCGTTTTAAAAAGTCTAGTGAAACCGAATGTTGTTAAAGTAGGGGAATTGGGCCATGGTGGGCTGGGCTCAGTGAAGTTAAAAGGTTATTTATATTAGTGGTTTATGGGCTTTCTGACCGCCACGATGCGGCAGGATGGTTTGCCGCATCAGCAGTTCAACGCTAGTCTCAAAGTGTAGGAATCAACCCGGTCGTTGGAGGATAGTGATATGCTTAAGAGCATCTCGTTTATTGGTTTGCTTGCGTTAGCGTTTTGTCTTGATGGTTGCTCCGATGGAGATGAGCCTATTGGAGAGTGTGGAACTTATCAGCACTACTCAGGGACGTGTACGGTGACGGCAGATAATACGTTCACTTTCGAGGGGACGGTCAATGAAGAAGCAGTCATCTACACCGGGAATATTTTATACGAGCCGGACTCTTTGGCCGAAGGCCAGACAGTTTCTTGCACGTTGTCCTGGGCGTCGGGCGGCGCTTGCACGCCTTGCTTATTCGACATTGGCGAATGTGGTGAGCAAGCCTGGGATGCCTACAACACTATGCCGAGTCCCTAAGAGGTATCAGGGCTGAGCCATGATCACATCGGCGACCAATTCACCAATAAGTGCCGAGCCCCTCTCAGAGGGGTGAACGTGGTCTTCATCGAATGCGCTCAAATCGTTTGGGAACACCACTTGGCCCATATCCACCCAGTATACGTCTTCTCGGGCTTGTGCCATGGTGGAAGCACGAAGGGCCAATTCTTCTGATTCATCTCCACAATTGGCGAATCCAAACTGCGCGGTGGGTGGAAGGTCGTAGTAAGTAAGAAACATCACTTTCACGCCGGTACTGCGAAGGGCATCCACCGCCTCAGCTATGGCGCCACTTGCGCCATCTGGACTCAAAAGTTCGTTAAGAACGCCGCTGCAATCGCCGCACCCACATCGGTCGTTGAGGTCATTGCCGCCTCCAGTAAAAACCACCCAGCTCCAGTCTCCCTCTACATACTGACTGCGAATGTCATCGTCTTCATCTGATGCAAAATGTGCACCGGACACAGCACGGATGGTAACAGGCTGCTCTGTTCGCTCCTGAACCACGTGCCCAATGGATGCACCTGCTTCTACATTCCAATCCATGATGGAATCACCCAGTACCAAAATAGGACCACCGGAATTGCTAGAAGTGTTGCTGTTGTCTTCGGTTGTATTGTCGGACGCATCAACATCGTCAACGTCGACCGATTCCCCGTTATCGTTGGTTGTCTCGTCGGGCGTTTCGCTATCGCTTGGGGTGTCAGCGTCGTCGTTATCCATCTCATCAGTGGGCTCGAACCCGTCTTGCTGGGGTTGGGTCGCTTCGGATTCTGGGGCATTCTCTGCACCCGAGCTGAGTTCTGTGTTTGCTCCGCAGGCACCCAAAGCAACACTTAAAAAAATCAACAAACTCAAACGCATACCAGATCCTCTCGCAAGTTGGTCCTCACCGGCATGGCTGAAAATCAGCCCGCCTCATCAAGTAGGACCCGCGAGATCGAAAATTGGGTAAGGCTTGCATAGGAAAAGTTGCTGCCGGACCTGTTTGGCTTGGCATGTGTTGCGGCCAATCTGTCTTTAGGGGCTACTTGAACCGGCCCCGTAACTGCGAATAATAAAGTGAGTCACTTGCAGGGGATAGAGCATGCAAAAGTCTACGTTCTTCATCATGGGCATCTTTTTACTCACCAGTGCTTGCGGAGTGGATGATTCACCAACACCCAAAAGCAATGCTTCAACCATGGTGAAGCAATTGGCTTTGGAAGATTGTTCTGAGTTTGGTTGCCCCAATGGATGCGTGCAAATTGATTACGGTGTGGATGACAATGCAAATGGCGGATTGGATGCAAGTGAGATCGATGGCACGGAATACATTTGCCATGGTTCTGATGGCCAACCCGGTGAACCCGGTACTCAAGGTGAAACCGGTGCCCAAGGCGAGCAAGGTGAAACAGGTGCTCAAGGTGAGCAGGGTGAATCTGGTGATCAAGGCGCGCAAGGCGAATCTGGTGCTCAAGGTGAGCAGGGTGAACCTGGCGAAGATGGTGCCGATGGGTCAGATGCATATCCAGTATTGATTGAGTCGGAAAAACACTTTGTCGACATGTACGGTTGTGACCAAGGCTATCAAATAACCCATATCGGTATCGATGATGGCTTGGACGGCGCAGTGGCCGATGACGGTATTTTGCAAGAGACAGAAATTCGAACAAGCTCGATTGCTTGTCTTGCCCCAGACCTTGATGATGATTCCCTTAAAAACTTGGAAGACGATTGTCCTGAGATTTTTAATCTAACGGATGCGTGTACACCCAGCTACACTCAAGATGGTTCTGCTTGTTTGCCTAATTACGCAGAAAGCGGCGCTGCCTGCAGCGATGGCAACAACAGCACCAACGGAGATGCCTGCAATGGCAGCGGTTCGTGCTCCGGGACGCCTTATTCTTGTCCTGGTGCAAGCGCTTGTACAGTGGGTTACACTCAAGATGGCGTCGGGTGTGTGCCGGAGTACCTAGAGAGTGGCTTTGCTTGTAGCGATGGCAACAACGGCACCGCCAATGATGTGTGCAATGGCAGTGGTACATGCGCCGGCACACCGTTTTCTTGCCCAAGCCCTACAACTTGCACCCCCAACTACACACCCGATGGTTCAGGCTGTGTGGCAAATTTCGCATCAGCGGGAACGGTTTGTAATGACGGTAACAACGGTACCGCCAATGATGTGTGCAATGGCAGCGGTAGCTGTGCGGGCACACCTTTTTCTTGCCCCAGCCCCACAACTTGCACCCCCAACTACACGCCCAATGGCTCAAGCTGTGTGCCCACCTTCGCGTCACCGGGCTTGGGCTGTGACGATGGTAACAACAGCACAAAGAATGATGCGTGCAATGGCAGTGGCTCGTGTGCAGGTATGCCTTATGCTTGCCCCAGCCCAACAGCTTGCACATTCAACTACATTCAAGATGGCTCAGGATGCATTGCTCAGCATGCAATCGCCGGAACTCCCTGCAACGACGGCAATCCCTCCACAAGCGGCGACAGCTGCAATGGCATGGGAATGTGTTCGGGGACTTTTTAGTCTGAGATGTAGAGAAACAATCGATGATGGATGTCGAGTGGCTACACCAAGCAATTCACTTGGTGCCCAAGGCAGTTTTCCGCACCTTTTTCGCAACCACAGCCAGCCACGGCTGCTCGTCCCGGGGCCTGCCTTCGGGGCGATAATAATGGGTCAGCTCTTCAAAACCTGCGTTTGATATGTAGCCGCGCCACGCTTCAAGGCTG
>CAZZDT010000084.1:0-9008 GCA_964652435.1 uncultured Bdellovibrionales bacterium | reverse complement strand
TGTTGGCCTCTCGAATAAGTTCGGCGGTCATTTGGTGGAGTTCGCTCAGACCGGGCAATCCCGTGAGTGAGTCATGAAGAACGGAGCGTACTCGGCTGATATGACGACCCATGGCTCCACCCAAGGAGAAGAGCCAGTGAAGTCTGAGCTCTTGCTTGGTGTCGGGCGTGAGGCCGTTGATAAATTGATCACGTGCTTCTTGGCTATCAAAGGAGATGCCGAACCATGCCGGTGGTTTGATTTGGGTCAGCGTAACTTCTCTATGATCGCTGCTGCGCCTTTGCCATTTGGTCGCAGGGGGTGTGGTGTTGGGGTCGAGTTCAGGAAGTCCCAGGGGACTTTGGCCCAAGAGAAGTGGAAAGATCAGTCCAAATGCCTCACGACTTTTCACTGGCATATGAGCGGGACCCAGCCAGTTGCGTAAACCATCGGCTCTCTCTAATTGAGAGAAGTCGCCGCCATCGATGAGGTCGAGATATTCATAAGCATCATCAAGAGAGGTTAGCTCAGGAAGTGGGCTTCCTTCTCCCGTGTGTACCAGGAGTGTATGGCTTCTTGATGATGATGGAGAGGGAACAAAAAGACTGGCGTGGGTGGCTTGCGTGCTTTCGATGACTCCGTGGAGAAAGAAGCGCAAAACGTCGTGCGAATGATCCATAAATCGATTTTCCCCCCAGAAAGTTTACCGAAATTTGGTTGGCCTTATTCACTTTTGCATACAAAATTGAGTGAACCCATTCAGAATTACGGTCCTTTGGCCTCAGATCAATGAAAAAAGGAAACAAATACACCAAAATTCTTGGCTGAGGTGAATTTTGGAGAGCCCTGGTCACTCACTGATTGCTGTGGTAGCAATATCTCGACACAATGCGTCGAGATCACGGGAGAAAAGTATGAAGAATCCAGGCGTCATGGTTACCGGTTTTCCAGGGTTTATCGCTGGTCGACTGATGAAGGATTTACTGACCGCTCAAGAAGTTCAGCATCACTATTATTTTGTCGTTCTAACTCCGTTTGTAGACAAGGCACGTGAGCAGTGCGCTGCTTTGGAAAGTCAATTTGAGAATTTCAAAGATTGTTGGACCATTCTTGAAGGAGACATTCGCCGTCGTGATTTAGGAATCGATGCAGAGATCCTTAAGCCTATTCGAAAAAAGATTGTTCGGCTTTGGCACTTGGCTGCGGTCTACGACTTAAGTGTGCCCCTACCGTTTGCCTATGGTGTCAATGTGGATGGGACGCAGCATGTTCTGGATTTTTGCGAGACGCTGCCTAAGTTTGAGCGCCTGCTTTACATTTCGACTTGTTATATCGCGGGTATGCGCCATGGCATGTGTTACGAGAACGAACTCGATTGTGGCCAAGATTTTAAGAATCACTACGAGTCGACAAAGTTTTGGGCCGAGAAGTTGGTTCAGCATCGTTGGGACAAGATTCCAACGGTTATCTTCAGGCCGGCCATTGTGGTGGGTGATTCTCAGACTGGCGAGACCATCAAAGGCGATGGACCTTACGTGATTTTCCAACTTTTGATGCGTTTGCCCAAGTGGTTGCCCATGGTGAATGTTGGAACATCCAAAGCAACGGTCAATGTTGTGCCGGTGGATTTTCTAACTAAGGCCATGGCTACGATATCCACTCAAGATGATGTGGAAGGCAAGGTTTTCCAGCTGGCCGACCCAAATCCAATGATGGCCAGCGATATTATGGGGCTGGTGGTTGAGACCATGGATCGGGCTCCGATCGTGGGTTCGGTGCCTTCAAAGTGGATGGAAGCTTTGCTTCGCGTTAAACCGATCGAACGATTGGTGGGAATTCAGCGTCAGGCCATCGGATATTTTAACCATTCGATCTCTTATGACGTACAAAATACCATGAAAGCTTTAGACGGAACCGGGGTGCGGTGCCCCGAACTTGTCTCCTATTTACCGACGCTTATCGAATATTCACGCCAGAACAAGCACATATTCATGAAGGTTCAATGATCCCATTCGTGAGGCCGTTTTCCATTTCGACGCAGGGCCCCTTGCGCGTTAGGGGAACTTTGTGGTTTTTCGGCCCACGATGGACAGTCTAAATACACAAATTCAGAAAAGTTCTCCCGATTTCGCCACCAATCAGGCGCACCACAATGCTCTTGCGGATACATTCCGTGAGCGCTTGGAAAAGGTTGCCCAGGGTGGGTCAGAGCGGGCTCGTGAAACCCAAAAAAAACGTGGCAAGTTGTTGCCCCGTGAGCGCATCGAAAAGCTTTTGGATGCGGGCACACCGTTTTTAGAACTCTCGGCGATGGCAGCCTTTGGTCAACATGACGACCAGGTGCCGGCGGCAGGGATCATTACAGGTATTGGTCGTGTGAGCGGCCGTGAATGTATGATCGTCGCCAACGATTCGACAGTGAAGGGTGGTACCTACTTTCCAGAGACGGTGAAGAAGCACGTTCGTGCTCAGGAAATCGCGCTGCAGAATCGGTTACCATGTATCTATCTGGTCGATTCCGGTGGTGCCTTTTTACCGCTGCAAGCTGATGTGTTTCCGGACAAAGAGCACTTTGGTCGTATCTTCTATAACCAGGCAACTATGAGTGCTGCGGGCATTCCGCAAATTGCGGTTGTTTTGGGGATGTGTACTGCCGGTGGTGCCTATGTTCCGGCCATGGCCGATGAGAACATCATCGTAAAGGGCAACGGTACGATTTACCTTGCGGGTCCGCCGCTTGTTAAAGCTGCGACCGGTGAAGAGGTCTCTCCAGAAGAGCTTGGCGGTGGCAGTATGCACTCGCAGATATCTGGAGTTACGGATCATTTGGCTGCTGATGAAGAAGAGGCGTTGCATATTTGCCGCAACGTGGTCGAAAATCTCGGCACCACCAAAGAAGTGGACCTGGATCTTAAAGAGCCGGAAGAGCCACTTTACAGTCCTGACGAAATTGCTGGTGTTCTGCCTGCTGACTCAAAAGTTCCGTTTGATGTGCATGAGATTATTGCCCGTTTGGTGGATGGGTCGCGTTTCCATGAGTTTAAAGCATCTTATGGTTCAAGCCTGGTATGCGGCTTCGCACGTTGGATGGGATATCCCGTTGGTATCGTCGCCAACAATGGCGTGCTCTTTAGCGAGTCAGCCATGAAGGGGGCGCATTTTGTGCAGATGTGCAACCAACGCAAAATCCCACTTATCTTCTTGCAAAACATCACAGGATTTATGGTTGGTAAACGCTACGAAGAGGGCGGTATCGCTAAACATGGTGCGAAAATGGTTCAAGCGGTGGCAACGGCTACTGTTCCAAAAATCACTTTGGTTATCGGTGCATCCCACGGAGCGGGAACCTACGCTATGTGCGGACGCGGTTATAATCCACGATTTATGTTTCTGTGGCCGAACGCTCGAGTTTCGGTCATGGGTGCAGAACAAGCCGCAAGTGTTTTGGTTCAAGTGAAGAAAGACCAAATGGAGCGTCACGGTGAAACCATGACGGCGGAGCAAGAAGAGGCAATCCGAAAGCCTGTACTCGAGAAGTACGAGCGCGAAGGAGACCCCTACTATGGAAGCTCCAGACTTTGGGATGACGGTATTATTTTACCGTCTGAAACCCGTGAAGTGATCGGCATGGCACTCTCCGCTACGTTGAATGCGCCTGTTGAGCGCGGTGATACACCAGTCTTCAGGATGTAGAATCATGGAAACTCTCAATATTGCACAAGAGGGCCGGGTTGCCCGCGTGACCTTGAATCGCCCCGATGTACGCAATGCTTTTAATGACCAAGTTGTCACTGAACTTACCCAAGCCTTTCGGGAAATGGATGACAATATCCAAGTTGTTGTTCTTGAAGGGGTTGGTAAAAGTTTTTGTGCTGGCGCAGATCTGAATTGGATGAAGAAAAGCGCTACTTATACTCAAGAGCAAAATGCAGAAGATGCACGCGCAATGTTGGGGCTCTTCGACACCATCGACAGCTTTGCCGGTGTGGTGGTTGGCCGGGTTCACGGCGCGGCGTTGGGCGGCGGCGTGGGGCTTGTTTCATGTTGCGATATTGTTGTCGCTACAGAACGCGCAAAATTTGGTCTGACAGAAGTTCGCTTAGGTATCGTGCCAGCGGTTATTTCTCCTTTTGTCGTTGCCAAGATTGGTGTGAACAACGCGCGTCGATATTTTGTGACTGGAGAAATTTTTGATGCACGGACTGCTTGCGACATTGGCTTGGTGAGCGAAGTCGTTGCTGACGATGAAGCGCTTGATGCAAAGGTCAGCGAGTTGGTCACCGCGATTGCGGCCAACGGCCCGATTGCTGTGAAAGAATCGAAAAAGTTAATTACCGAAGTGACGACGCGGCCTCGCGCAGATGCTTTTGATTATGCAGTGGAGACCATTGCTCGATTAAGAGTTTCCGAGGAAGGCCAAGAAGGTTTGTCGGCATTTTTGGAAAAGAGAAAGCCGGGTTGGCAATGAAAGTATTGGTAGCAAACCGAGGCGAGATCGCATGCCGTGTTCTGCGTACTTTAAAAGAGCGCTCCATTCCATCGGTGTCGATATACAGTGAAGTGGATGCAGGAAACCCTCATGTGTGGTTGGCCGACGAATCCGTGTGCATTGGTGAGCCGAGAGCATATTTGGATATCGAGAAAGTGATGGAAGCCGTTAAAGAGACGGGGGCCACAGCAGTTCATCCGGGTTATGGATTTTTGGCTGAAAACGCCAAGTTTGTAGAAGCCTGTGATGCAGCGGGGATTGTTTTTATCGGTCCCTCGGCCAAGGCGATGAATGCTTTTGCCGATAAACGCGCGGCTCGAGTTCTTGCTATTGAGAGCAAGGTACCGGTTATCGAAGGTGCCGAAGCCTGTGATTCTCCAGAGATAGCGAGAGAATTGGCTGAGAAAGTTGGTTATCCGGTTTTGTTAAAAGCCTCCGCTGGCGGTGGCGGCAAGGGGATGCGTAAGGTTTTTGGGCCTGACGAAATTGAGGACGCCTTTGAATCAGCCAGCCGTGAAGGTGAAGCTGCCTTCGGTGATGGGCGACTGCTTTTAGAAAAGTATATTCATCCGGCTCGTCACATTGAAATCCAGATTTTGGGCGACGGCAAAAACGCCATGGTTGTTGGTGAGCGGGAGTGTAGCTTGCAACGCCGATACCAAAAGGTTTTAGAAGAGGCGCCGGCTCGTTTTATCAGTGAGGAAACACGCAAAGGGTTGGCTGAGAGCGCCATTCGATTGGCTGAGTCGGTTGGTTATTCCGGTGCTGGTACCGTTGAGTTTTTGGTGGGTCCCGATGGTCGTCACTATTTTCTTGAGGTGAATACGCGATTGCAAGTGGAGCACCCGGTTAGTGAGATGATTTCGGGGATTGATCTGGTGGCTGCCCAAATCGATATTGCGCACGGTGGAGAACTCCCGGAAACTCCGGTTTTACGAGGCCATTCTATCGAAGCACGTTTGAATGCAGAGGACGCCTATGGCGGCTACCTACCTCAGTCAGGCGATATCTTGATGCTTGATTGGCCACAGTGGCCCCATGTTCGCATTGATTCAGGCATTGTGGAAGGTGGTGAAATTTCGCCTCATTATGATTCGATGATTGCCAAAGTGATTGTTTGGGGTGAAACCCGCGAGGTTGCTCGCCGGCGTTTGGTTGAAGCATTGAAGGCAACCACTCTATTGGGCGTAACAACGAACCAAAGCTTTTTAATCGATCTCTTGGAAGCTCCGTTTTTCGCCAGCGGTGAGACTTATACCACAACGGTGGAGTCCGAGACTTGGACGGCACCGGAGGTACCTGAGTTTGTGAAGCAGGCAGCTGAAAATGCGGTAGCAGCTCCAGCAACAGGGCCTGTTGGTGGCGGCAAAGTCGACCGTTTTAGCCCGTGGTCAAGCATTGGAAAGTTCAGGATGGGACAATGAGTTTTGTTTTTGTTGAACATGAGGGACGTCAAGTCCGAGTTGCCATCAAGAAGACACCTAAGGGAACCTGGGTTGGTTGGCCGGGAGGCAGTGCTTTTCTCGAGGAGGAGCGGGCATTTGCCAAAGGTCAGGCTAAGGACGATGGCATTCGAGCACCCATGACTGGGAAAGTCGTAGAGGTGAAAGTCGAGGCCGGTGACGAGGTTGAAGAGGGTCAGGTTGTTGTGGTGCTCGAAGCCATGAAGATGGAATACCGTTTATCTGCACCAAAAGCAGGCGTGATTGAATCGGTAGATTGCGCGGCGGATGAATTGGTTGACCTTGGTCAAGTGTTGGTGAGCTTGGGGGAATCATGATCCGCATCGTAGAAGTTGGGCCACGAGATGGTTTGCAAAATGAACCAAATTTTGTTCCGACCGAGGCGAAAATATCTTTCGTGAATGCACTCAGCGAAACGGGGGCTCGTGATATTGAAGTCACTGCCTTTGTCTCTCCCAAATGGGTTCCACAGCTCAAAGATGCCACAACTGTGATGCAGGGAATCGAGAAAAAACAAGGTGTAGCTTACTCTGTACTGGTTCCGAATATGCGTGGTTTCGATCGGGCTATGGAAGCAGGAGTGGAGAAGATTGCGGTCTTTACCGCTGCGAGTGAAGGCTTCAACAATAAGAACATCAATACCAGCATTGACGGTTCTTTTGAGCGCATGACACCGGTGGTTCGTGCTGCCCAAGATGCGGACATCGCATATCGAGGCTACGTTTCCACTGCTTTTTGGTGCCCCTACGACGGAAAAGTCTCTCCGGAAAAAGCCGCTGATGTGATTGAGCGCCTAGCGGATATGGGCGTCACCGATGTCTCTATTGGTGACACCATCGGAAAAGCCAAACCCGATGAGGTCCGTGCTCTCTTGGATGTTGTGCTCAAGCGGGTCGAGCCTAGCCGTCTGGCCATGCACTACCACGATACGTTTGGTCGAGCTGCCGATAATGTTCTGGCCTCTTGGGATTACGGGATTACAATCTACGATGCCTGCACCGGTGGTATCGGCGGTTGCCCTTACGCTCCTGGGGCTGCAGGGAATGTTGCAACTTCGACAGTTGTAAAAACGCTTCGTGCAGCTGGAGCCGATGTGCCGCTGGATTTACTGGCCATTGAGCGGGCGAAGAATGAAATCATTGGTCATTTAGGAACGCAGCGTCAACCTGACCCAACGCCTACTGAGCATCCTCAATGAGTTCACCTCGTTACTGGCTGATGAAGTCAGAACCAGATGCATTCTCTCTGGATGACCTCAAGAAAAGCCCCAAGAAGACCACCAGCTGGGAAGGCGTGCGCAATTACCAGGCTCGCAACATTATGCGAGATGAATGCAAAAAGGGCGACGGTGTTTTATTTTACCACTCAAAGACCAAAGAGCCGGCTGTTGTTGGAATAGCAACGATTGTGAAAGAGTCGTATCCGGACCACACTCAGTTTGACCCGGAAAGTCCTTATTTTGACCCCAAAGCCACAAGAGATAAGCCTCGCTGGTTTATGGTCGATGTGAAGTATAAGTCTCAACTGAAATCGCCAGTTTCATTGGCTGAAATTAAGCAAACCAAAGCTCTGGCGAAAATGGTTTTGGTTAACCGTGGTCGTTTATCGGTTCAGCCGGTTACAGAGAAAGAGTGGAATCTCATTTTAGAAATGGGGCAGCGTTAAACGCTAAGCTGATTCACCACCGCAAGCACCAAGGGTTTGCGTCCTAGCCTCGCTTTAAAAAATCTTCGCACCGCATCTCGGATTTCCAAGGTTTGTGTGTCGGTGTTCGGTTTATTTCCATAGAGCCCTTCGAGTGCCTTAGCAGCCACGCGACTGGCACCTTCAATGATCTCTGGCAGGTCATCTTCCCGAACCACACCTTTGGTTGTCACCATGGGAGTGCCTTGAACCACTCCTTGTCGGTCCACGGTGGCCACACACACAACGATGCCATGCATCGATAGCAATTGCCTATCCTCGAGAACGTCTTGGTCAATGTCACCTACGCCCGTGCCATCGACGCATACTAGGCCAGAACAGATCTCTCCTGTGATACGAGCTTCTGGGTCTTCTGGGGTGCCATTGAAATCGATGGGCATTCCATCTTCAACGACGAAAATATCTTGGGCAGGAAATCCGTTTTCTTTGGCCATTTTTGCGTGATTGAGCATCAGCCGAAGGGTGCCGTGAGCTGGAATCAAAAACGTTGGACGAGCATGTTCTAAAATGGTTTGCAACTCACCGTTAAAGGCATGCCCGGAAGTATGAACACGGGCATTGCGATCATCGATCACCTCAAGACCAAGCCTTAACAATCCATCGACCAGATTGCTTACGGCCATTTCATTTCCGGGAATGCGTCTCGCACTCATGATCATCATGTCGCCCGGTTCAGGTACAACGCGCCGTTCTTGTCGGGTCGCGATGCGATTGAGGGCAGCGCGTGGCTCGCCCTGACATCCGGTTGCCAAAACAATGACTTCGTTACGGGGCAGTTTGTTGTAAGACCGCGTTGTTTTGAGAGTGCCGGGTTTGATGTAGAGCAGCTGGCAGTCTTTGGCCACTTGTATGTAACGGTCCATGCTGCGTCCAAATGGAATGACTTTTCGACCTGTTGCTTCAGCTGCATCGATCACACCTTGAATGCGGTGGATATTGCTGGCGAAGGTTCCCACAAAAACTCGGTCATCAGCCCCTTTGACGAGCTCCATGATGGTTTTGCGTACTTCTCGCTCGCTCCATGTTTCTCCGGGACGTCCGGCATTGGTGGAATCGGATACAAGCGCGAGAATGCCCTCGTCTCCGAGCTCTTTGAGTCTGGGCAGCGCGGAGATTCGATTGTCCAATGGTGTGGGATCAATCTTAAAGTCTCCGGTGTGGATGACCTTGCCCAGAGGCGTATCGATAGCGAATGAAACGGTGTCTGGAATGGAATGGGTGACGGGCAGAGGCTCTATCTTGAGCTGACCCATTTCAAAGATTTCGTGATCTCGAATGACGATGAGTTCAGGATTCAGGTGTGGATAATCTGCAAATTTGGCCTTGAGCAGTCCAATGGTGAATTTGGTGCCATAGATGGGGCCCGGTAGTTT
>CAZZDT010000083.1:0-9033 GCA_964652435.1 uncultured Bdellovibrionales bacterium | reverse complement strand
ATTCAACGCTGACTTTGACGGTGACCAGATGGCGGTTCACGTGCCCCTCTCAGTAGAGGCACAGCTTGAAACACGCGTTCTGATGATGTCTACAAACAACATCCTCAGTCCTGCAAACGGTCGTCCGATTATCGTTCCTACTCAGGATATCGTTTTGGGTTGTTACTACATGACCCGCGAACGTCCAGGCATGAGAGGCGCAGGCATGCGTTTTGCGAGCATCGACGAAGCTCGTGCGGCGTATGACCAAGGCGTTGTAAGCCTACAAGCATCTGTTGTTTGTAAGGTAGACGGAAACAACGAAGACACGACCGTTGGTCGTTTGTTGATGTACGAAATTGTTCCTGATGGCCTGCCGTTTGAGCTGGTGAACCAGGTTATGGATAAGAAAGCACTCGGTTCGTTGATCGATGCTTGTTACCGTAACTGTGGTCAGAAGGCGACTGTACTTCTTGCGGATGCACTCCGTAGCATGGGTTACAACAATGCGACCCGCGCCGGTATCTCCATTGCCATTAAGGACATGGAAATTCCGAAGAAGAAAGATGCTTTCATCGACAAAGCTCAAGAGCAAGTTGGCGAAATCGAAAACCAGTATAACGAAGGTCTGATTACAGACGGTGAGCGATACAACAAGGTTATTGATATTTGGTCACGTGTTGCCGAAGAACTCGAAATTGAGTTGATGGACAACATCGCTACTGAAAATTACACCGATGAAAACGGCGAAGAAAAGCCTGTTGCATCTATGAACTCAGTTTACATCATGGCTGACTCAGGTGCTCGTGGTTCTCGTCAGCAAATCAAGCAGCTCGCAGGTATGCGGGGCTTGATGGCAAAACCATCTGGTGAAATTATTGAAACACCTATTACTGCAAACTTCCGTGAAGGTCTGAGCGTACTTCAGTACTTTATCTCGACACACGGTGCACGTAAGGGTCTAGCGGATACCGCACTCAAAACAGCAAACTCTGGTTATTTGACTCGTCGACTCGTTGACGTTGCTCAGGATACAGTTGTTGTTGAATACGATTGTGGAACGCTTGACGGTATTGAAATTGAAGCACTCATCGAAGCCGGTGAAGTTATCGAGCCTCTCGGTGACCGTATCTTGGGTCGTGTTGCTCTCGAAGATATCGTTCATCCTCACACGGAGCAGGTTATTGTTGCTGCCGGTGAGATGATTGATGAATCAAAAGTTACTGAAATCAACAACTCGCCAATTCGACGCGTTCGAGTTCGCTCTCCACTGACTTGTCAGGTGAAGCGCGGAATCTGCGTTGAGTGTTACGGTCGTGACCTTTCTCGAGGTCACAAAGTCAACATCGGGGAAGCTGTTGGTGTTATCGCTGCTCAGTCCATTGGTGAGCCGGGTACACAGCTTACAATGCGTACATTCCACATTGGTGGTATTGCATCGGGTCGTGCTGCTCAGTCTACTTTGGAAGCACGTGGCAACGGTACAGTTCGCTACCTTGGTTTGAATACAATCACCAAGGCAGACAACACCATCGTTGTTATGAACCGTAATGGTGAAGTTGCAATCATCGATGAGGGTGGCCGTGAACGTGAGCGCTACAGCGTAAACTATGGTGCCACGATGATGGTAGCGGACGGCGCTGAAGTGAAGGCTGGTGGAAACATTTGCGAATGGGACCCCTTTGCATCTCCAATTCTTACGGAAGTTGCGGGTAAGGTTCAGTTTGGCGACATCATCGAAGGTGTTACCACTCAGGAGCAAATTGACGATATTACAGGCCTTGCACGTCGTACCGTTATTGAGTCCAAGGATAAGGATACTCGTCCTCGCTTGCAGATTACTGCAGACGATGGCCAGATTCTTAAGATTCCTGGAAGCGAAAACGAAGCACGTTACTACTTGCCAATTGGTACAAACATCACAGCTGCTGATGGTGACCAAATGGAAGCCGGTGATGTAATCGCTAAGATTCCACGGGAAACGACCAAGGATAAAGATATTACGGGTGGTCTACCACGGGTTGCTGAGCTCTTCGAAGCTCGTAAGCCTAAGGATCACGCTTTGATTTCTGAAATCGATGGTACGGTTCAGTTCGGTAAGGACACCAAAGGTAAGCGTAAGGTTATCGTTGTACCTGATATTGGTGACCCTGCTGAATACCTCGTCGCTAAAGGGCGTCACCTGACTGTTCAGGAAAACGACCGAGTACGAGCAGGTGAGCCATTGATGGACGGACCGAATAACCCACACGATATCCTTCGGGTTCTCGGTGAAAAAGCTCTCGGTAAGTACCTCACGGATGAAATCCAAGAAGTTTACCGTCTGCAGGGTGTTCGTATTAACGATAAGCACATCGAAACGATTGTTCGTCAGATGCTGCGTCGTGTTCGCATCAAGAATGTGGGCGATACGAAGTTCCTCGTAGAAGAGCAGGTTGAGAAGACTGTATTTGAAGAAGAGAACGAGCGCGTTATGAATGACGGCGGTCGACCAGCGATTGGTGAGCCAATGCTTCTCGGTATTACGAAAGCATCGCTTTCAACCGAGTCTTTCATCTCAGCATCTTCGTTCCAAGAGACCACCAAGGTTCTTACGGAAGCGTCATTGGCCGGTAAGGTTGATGTACTTCAGGGACTTAAAGAGAACGTTATCATGGGTCGTCTGGTGCCAGCAGGTACAGGCCTCACAGGATATGGACGTCTGTCCAGCGTTGTTGACCCTGAACTCCTCGAAGAGGATGAAGAGTACGAAATGACGATTGAGGATCGTGAAGGTCCTCTTCTGGCAAACCTGCCTGGAATCGCTGTTAATCAGTAATTCTAGCAAAATTTGAACTATAAAGAGGGCTGGCTTTACACACCTTGTGTGAGCCAGCCCTCTTTTTGTATACGATGAGAAGAAGCCGGGACGTGCTTGCCGGTGAATGAAATGACGAAGTCATCTGCCCTATGTTCAGGGGCCAGTGGTTTACGGCGAGACTGGATTGATTATGGCCGCGAAGTTTATAGCATCAGCACCTTCCTTTTCTAAGCTTCCCGAGCTTGGGCTGCCTGAAATCGGCTTTGCCGGTCGTTCCAATGTTGGGAAGAGCTCTCTGATTGGCCGCTTGATTGGTCAAGCCAGCTTGGTTCGTACCTCTCGAACACCGGGTCGTACTCAGATGTTAAACCTCTTTGAGGTTGATAAGAGTTGGGCATTTGTTGACCTGCCGGGTTACGGCTATGCGAAATTGTCCAAGACCCAACGGCGACAGCTCCAAGTAATGATTTCTGACTATCTTGCGCGCCGCGAAACCTTGAGAGCCATCGTGCTGGTTTTAGACGCACGGCGAACCAAAGTGAGTGAGGATGATATTGCCGCGGTGGATTGGGTCACCCATCATGGAAGAATCTTGGTTCCGGCCATTACCAAGTGTGATCTGGTTCCCAAGAACAAGCGACTCAACAATATCCGGCAAATTGAAAAACAGTTAGAAATGCCGGCAGGAAGCGCGATTGTGTGCTCGGCCAAGAGCGGTGAAGGAAAGCGCCAGCTTTACAGCCGACTCAATGAGGTGTGCGGACTGTGAGAAGTGCCATTTGCATTGCGTGTATTGTGTTGCTTGCAGCTTTGTCTGCGGGAGCGAAAGAACGTGGTGTGGCAGTAGATCAAATCATTGCCGTGGTTGATGGTGAAGCCATCACTGAAAGTGAACTTCGGCAAGAATCTCGGATGGCCTTGGCTTTGCGTCAGGGAGAAGCTGCCGCCTTTACTGAATTGGACCAAAAGGTGTTGGGCGCATTTCGTGATTACGTGGTGAATCAGATGGTCGTCTCAGTCCATGTGCGAAGACTGGGCAGCGTTGAGCTTTCCCAAAAGAAAATCGACAGTGCCATTCAGAAATTCAAAGCCAAATTTCGGTCTCCGAGTTCTTATGATGCGTTTAAACGTCGTTTTGATATCGGTGAAGACAAAATCCGGACCGTTTTGCGCAGAGAGTTACGTAACCAGATCTTCGTACAAGACCGCTTAAGATCTCGCCGTTTAGGTCAGCGTTTGGACAGTGGAAGCCAAGCTTGGTCCGAGGAAACCATGAGTACGCTTTTAGCTGAAATGAAGCAGACCGTCGAAATCCGATTTTTGGGTCCCAATCAACAACTTGAGTTGCAGTGAGAGCTATGGTGGTTCGCTTTGCTCAAGAGGACGACCTTGGCCTATTTGAACCTTTTTCTCTTTCTGAGTCGTTGGGCACGGGTTGGGGACCGGACGCGTTTCGCGATGCGCTGGAAAATGAACACGACCATCTTTGGATTGTCACGGGTGACGACGCGGAGTTGAAGGGTTTTCTGGTCGCGCGGCTGGTTGCTGGTGAGGCTGAACTTTTAAATGTTGTCGTGGCGATGGATGCACGCCGAATGGGGATTGGCCGCGCGCTGATGAAACATTGGATTGATAAAATGAAGGAAGAAGGCGCCCAGAAGCTTTTTTTAGAGGTTCGCGTTTCGAATAAGGCGGCAATTACGCTTTACCGGGGTTTTGGATTTACAGATGTGGGTAAGCGAAAGGCTTATTACCAGCCCGATCTTGAGGATGCATTGGTGATGGCTCGAAGCCTCTAGGTGTGGTCTTGCACTTGCGAGACGTGGCCAGCGGCGGTAGGACGCTGCCAACAAGGAAACAAGCATGTACAGTTTAGTTCGACCAGCTTTATTTCAACTTGATGCGGAAACCGCTCACAACACGGTTTTTAAAGTCTTAAAGACAGCGGGTGGTTTTGGCCGAACGATGGCCAGCCTGACCTATGGTCGACCCAGTGCAAGATTAAAAACCACACTGGCGGGCATGGAACTTTCAGGGCCGGTGGGGCTTGCTGCTGGCTTGGATAAAAATGGGGTTCTGGCTCGGTTTTGGCCGTGTTTAGGATTTGGATTCATCGAGATGGGCACCGTGACCGCTCACGCTCAGCCCGGCAATCCAAAACCTCGAATGTTTCGTTTTCCGAGTCATGGCGCCTTGGTCAATCGTATGGGTTTTAATAACGAGGGCTCAGAAGTTCTCGCGAACCGATTGACCGCGCTGGGTAACCGTAAACAAACGGTTGGAGTGCCACTGGGTGTTAATTTAGGTAAATCGAAAATCACAGAGTTAGAAGATGCCGCTGAAGACTATGCCACGAGCACTCGGCGTGTGGCCGAACTGTGTGAATATTTGGTCGTCAACGTAAGCTCGCCAAACACCCCCGGGCTTCGAAAGCTTCAAGACCCAGAGTTTCTCAAAGATATTACAGCCAAAGTAAAAGAAAATGCCGATGTGCCTGTATTCGTAAAGTTGGCACCGGACCTTGCAGACGAGGGTTTGAAGCATGCGGTAGACGTTGCTACCCAAGCAGGTGCGGCTGGAATTATTGCGACCAATACCACCATTGACCATCACGGCATCGCCGACGTTGGCGCCGGTGGGATGTCTGGGAAACCCTTGGCGCCGCGTTCACTGGAAGTCATTCGAGCGGTATCTAAAATGACCGACTTACCGATTATCGGTGTGGGTGGGATTGCCAGTGTAGAAGATGCCTTGGCTGCTATTGCCGCTGGTGCACAGGCCATTCAGGTTTATTCAGCACTTATATTTGAAGGGCCTGGTTTGGTTTCGCGAATCAATGCTGGGATTCTCAAAGAAATGGATAACCGAGGCATCGCAACCTTTGATGAATTAAGAGCCGCTTTGCAGGCGTCTTAGGTGGGAGCGGGCGGTGGATGATTATCCCCAGCGTATAGTCTGTTTAACTGAAGAGACCACGGAGACTCTCTATCTCTTAGGTGAGCAGGAGCGGATTGTTGGTATCTCAGGCTTTACTTATCGTCCACCGGAAGCTCGTAAAACCAAACCAAAGGTCAGTGCATTTATCGAGGCAGATATACCAAAGCTTGAAGCTTTGAATCCCGATCTCATTTTGGCTTTTTCAGATATTCAAGCAGATATCACCCGAGACTTGATTAAGCGCGGTCATACCGTCATGACTTTTAATCAGCGCAGCTTGGATGAGATTTACAGAGCCATTGTGACCATCGGTTCTTTGGTGGGGCGCGCCAAAGAAGCTGAAGAGCTTGTCGCAAGTTACCGGGCGCGTCTGCAGAGTATTCAAGAGCGGACCCAGCAGTTCCCGCGACGTTTGAAAGTGTATTTTGAGGAATGGCCTGATCCTATGATTTCCGGCATTCGCTGGGTGTCTGAGCTGGTTGAAATCGCGGGGGGTGAAGATATTTTTGGGCATCTACGAGATGCAGGTTTAGCTAAGGATAGAATCATCGCGCCCGAAGACGTTATTGCGAAATCCCCGGATGTCATCATCGGTTCTTGGTGCGGTAAAAAGGTGAAGAAAAAGCAGATTATGGAACGTGAAGGTTGGGGAGAGATCCCAGCGATTCGTAATCAGTTGGTGTTTGAAATCAACAGCACACTTATTTTACAGCCTGGCCCCGCAGCTTTAACCGATGGCCTTGATGCCCTGGTGAGCGTCATCGAAGAGGCTTTAGAGAAAACGTCCCAGGCTATCGCGTAGAGCGTCTAATTCAGGGCCTTCATAGGCTTCACTCAATGCAATGGTGCGCTTCTTATCACCGCCGTGAACAATGATGACGCCTTTGTCTTGTAGCCAGCTAAGTGAAGAGCTGATGAGTGTTTTATTCGCCGCTTCGGGTCTCTTGAGTTTGCCCTCAAGGAAAGCGCGCCTGGTTTGTTCTAGGGCACGGTTCATGAGTTCTTTTTCCCAGAGCGGGAAACGTCTTAACTCAGTGATGGCTCCAAGTGTCGCCCAATAAGCTTCAATAAAGCTGTCGAGAAATCCCGAGAGGAGTTCGAGCTTTTCACGGTTTTGAATGATGATGGTATTCTCGTCTGAGACATCCAAATAACCTCGAGCTGCGAGGGTCGCGAGACAGTCATCGAAAGCCGTATCAAAATCAACATCTACCCGGAAAATGAACTCACGTTTGAATGTTGATTTCAGGAGATCTGCATCTTCCTTGATGGCGGCATGGGAAGCTTCGTCTCGGCCGCACTTTAAGAGGCAACGTGCAATGATAGCTGAAGGTGCAAACTGATTGATGCTTTGGTTTTTCGGAAAGTCGAGCTCAACTCGGTGTTCCTCTGAGACGTAGTAAATCGGCTCAGCATCGCCGCGGCCTGGGCGTTCTACGGAGACAGTTCCATCGTCTACGAGTTTCTCAACGGCTTCAAGTACGGCAGCTTCGCGTGTGCCTTGAATCTGAAGAGGTGAAGAAAAACGGGCTGCTTCTTCGTCAAGAAATTCAAGCATCCACTGGCTGTGCTCCAATAGACTCGATTGAGAAATACCTCGGCCATGATGATTCAATAAAACGGTTGCCGCGATGGTTGTAGGGGTCACCGTGCATGCTCTGGATATTCTGTGCAGAATATCGAAGCCAAGTGTTTGAACACCTTTGCGCCAGCCTTCGTCGTGCTCGTTCTCGGGGCTTTGTGGCAGGGACAAGTTTTCTGCAAATGATTTCATAGACAACGGTTCACCAAACTGTAGGTGAAGGCGTCCATAACGTGAGCGAAGAACCCCACTGGTGCGCAGCAGTGCGCCCATATCTTCTTTTTTCTTTTCTCCACCGCGCAGTTCACGGGCGTAAGAGCCGGCTTCAATAATCTTTTCGTAGTCGATGGATACAGGGATGAACTGAAGGTCCTCTTGGGCGCCGCGGCGCCAAGCATCCACAACCATATTGAGCAGCCCGTACCGCGGCATCAAAAGCTTACCGGTTCTTGTTCGTGTGCCTTCTAGGAAAAATTCAATGGAAATTCCTGTGTGAAGAACTTCATACATATAGGACTTAAAGACGGCGCCGTAGAGTGGGTTGTCTCGAAATGAGCGCCGAAGAAAAAATGCACCACAGCCTCTAAAGATAAGTCCCATAGGAAAAAACGAAAGATTGATTACCGCCGCAATGTGCGGGGGCATCATGCCGTTGCGCCAAAGCGTGTGCGAGAGAGCCAGGTAATCAACATGGCTTCTGTGGCACGGACAGAAAATCAATGGTCCTTTTCGAGCAGCTTCTGTGAGCTTGGCGTATCCTTCTGAATCAAAATAAACGCCGTCATAGATTCGGTTAAAGAGAATCGAGATCATGCCCTCGAGAAATCTGAGCATATTCACGTTGTAGCGGGCAGCGATTTCCTTGATGTAACTGCCGGCTTTTTTCTCTAGGGCGTTTTCTGTTTTTCCAGTTCGCTTAGCTTCTTCGCGAATTGCATCGCGTAAAAACGGCTCACGAAGAACATGCCGGGCCATGGTTTCGTGGTCGGGGATTTCCGGTCCAGCAATGACACGCTCTTCTTTAGTAAGGCGTTTACTCAGCTCATGACTCAAACGCCGTGCAAGCTTGAGATCTTCGGTTTCTTCTTGTCCGGTGAGAAATTCCTGAAGGTTGACAACTTCCCCCGTTCGAATGGTTGCTGTCTTAAGTGTGGATACGCGGATCGCCATTTCTCGAAGTGAGCCGGGTTGGCGCTTTCCACCAAAAATACGTTTGGCAATTTTTCCGGTGGAGCCACTGAAAGCTCTATCGGTGAGCACGTGAGGAATGATGTAAATGGGCTTATCTATGACCCGTTGAACAGCGATAAGCGCCCGAACAAAGTTATTGGGACCACCTTTACGTCGCATCTTCACGCCACTGCGTGGCTGAAGCATCAAGAAGGATGTTTGACCCCGTAAAACAGCATCGGCGTATCGAGCTTCTTCAGGACCAGGTTTGTTGTTTTTGTAGCTGCCACGCCATGGACCTTGAGGCGCATCGCTGCGTTTGAGCCACCATCGCCAGAGCTTGCTGACGGGTTGCCAGAGAACAAAACTAAACCCTGCAACATATTGGGCTAAGGGCAGTCCCAGTTTACGAAGAGCGTGGTTGAGGTAGAGATAGAGCCAAGCGGATGGTGCGCGGGCCACGTAAACCACAATGCCGTCCTTGGCCAATGCATTGATTTCTGCCGCAGATTGTTGTGGGTAGTCGATGCCAGCAAAGAGGCGCCCAAAGCACCATTGTAAAATT
>CAZZDT010000082.1:0-9222 GCA_964652435.1 uncultured Bdellovibrionales bacterium | reverse complement strand
ATCGTAACTGTAACGAATAGCGCCAACCTCGGTGGTAACCCAAATTCCGCCGTCAGGGGACACCGATAAACTGGACTCATTGCTATTGGCCACCTTCACCAAGCTGATTCCTTGAAGTTCAGTGGTAAACTTCAAACGCTCATTCGGAAGATAATCTGTGAGTGGTTTTTCAAGTGCAGCCAATCCGTGGCGTGTCAGCACCCAAAGTCGCCCTTTTTGATCTTCGAGCATGGCAATGGTGGAGTTTGCTGGAAGTCCATCCGCCGAAGAGTAAACCTCAGACCGGTGGCCGTCGTATCGAAAGAGTCCAGAGGAGTGGATCACGAACCAAAGGAAGCCTTGGCTATCAATGAGAATCTCGTTAACAGCTGCCGAAGGAAGCGGGTTAACCTCGCTGTCTACAGTATAATGAACAAACGGAAGCTCCTGACCGAAAGCACTGCTTGCGACCAGCATAGACACCACAAACGATAGCGTGCACCCCGCACGATTCACGTTGAACTCCGTAAAGAAATTTAGATTTCTACGACTCAGCTACCACTCTAACTTTATTCAAAGTCTACGGGGCGTTCAAACCGAAGCGATGCGGGATTTGGTGTGTAAAATAACTACCTGCGCTTACCAAATAAGAGGTTTAACCGTTCTTTTGTGAGTTTCAATGGCTTCATCGGTAAAATGCATCGGGCGCAGCTTACCGGCTACCCACCCATCAATAGGTTTCGGAGAGTCGGTATACTCCTTATCTCGTTGACCACCAGGTAAACTCCCCAACGCCAATGGAGGGTCCGAAAGTTCAACAATAAAGCGCATACTGGCTGCTGACTGCACCCCAAAGGGTCCTTCACCACCCTCTGTAGCTTTCGCGACGGTTCGTTCAGAACCTCCCAGTGGATACGGGCCCAGGTCCCAGCGCGAATCTCCAGATGTCGACCGAAAGGTTAACTGGTGATAATTTCCCCATTGCCAATTAGCGTAATCCGAGTCCGCGGGTCCAAGATCGTCTTCCAACTTATTCAGAGATGATCTTAAAGAATCTCGTAAAGCTGGCTTTAAAGGGGAGAGCAATTGGACCTCTCCGCGCAGAGCTCGATACAGACCATCGATACCTGGACGAAATTTGGATTTACTCAACGGGGTATCTTCTAAGAGCTTAATGTCCTCTTCGAAAATGATGTCCTTTAGTGCTCGCTTCCATAATGCAAAAATACTCATCGCTGAGGATTCCACTTCGGCCTTAAGATCCCAATTTCCCAAAAGCTCCTTTGCGGCCACAAGCTCCGCATCACTTCCAGGCTCTAAGTGCTTCAACATCAATGGCAGTAGAATTCTGGCCTCAGGGACTAAAACATCCAATTGCATTTTTTGAATATCCGCAAACGAATGCTTTTCTTTGGCCTCAATCATCTCTTCAACTCGCCGAGCACGAAATCCTCGACGGTAGCCCTCACCTAAATAAGAACCATTCCAGATATGACTGGGCCCCGGCATATTGTTGGAGCTTACCAGATAACCCCGTTCGGGATTTAGGAGTGCGGGCATTTCGTCGGCCGTGAGGTAACCCGACCATGCTTGATCAGGGTTATCTCCCTGGGCCAATCCTTGACGTCCCTGCTTACGCTTTGGAGTAAGTCCCACCTGACGAAAACCAATACCACCTTCTCGATCCCCAAAAACAAAATTGAAGCTCGGCATGGTCCAGACCCCTAAGCTCTGCTTCATATCTTGAACGTTTTTGGAACGAAGCATGTTCAGCATGCCGCGTACTCCAATGCTCTCAATACCCAATGCTGACCACTTCAAAACATAAACGCGGTCTTCGTCACCCTCAACATCCAGAGGGTAAACAATTCCTTCCGCTGAAACAGTGAAACCTTTCCAAAATACATGTGGAATAATTGGACCCAGCTTGAAACGAACATCTGGAGCGAATTCGTTGATAACAACCGATTCACCGGAAGCGCCAATATAAGATTTACCACCGGGCTCCAGTGGATAAGAAACCAAATCCATTGCGTTGGTGTAGCCAAGAGTAACTCCCCAAGCCACGTCAGCCGTAAAACCCGCCGGAAGCACTGGCATACCCGGAACCGCATAACCATAAGCGTTGATGGTCCCATCCTGCAGCTTTAAATGAACCTCGTGCCATGTTGCAGGATTACGCATCACCAAATGAGTATCGTTGGCCACGATGGTATTTCCGGATTCCGTTTTACTGCCGGTTATAGCCCAAACGTTTGAACCACCTGATGTAGAAGCATCATCCGCTGCTTCTAAATCTGGACCTCGCTCAGCAGGAGCCGGTGGTGGTGTGGCTAAATCATCAGCATGAATAATCGATGTTTCAAATTTGGACAGCTCAGAAGCAATAGAGAAAAGTTCTTCAAACCGCTCATCTCCCAACTTCCCTCGGGCAAAGGCCGCTTGAACATCCGTGGATAAAGTCCGCGTGGTCATATCCAGTCCTTGCAGGAAAGCCAGAAGGATGGTTGCCTCTGGCGACCATGGCAGTGGCTTCACATCGAATGCGCGAAACTGATGAGGAAGATTATCCGAGAGTTGAGCCCGTGCTCGATTCACGCCGGCGGCATAGTGCTCAATCAATTTAAATTCTTCGGTACCTTCAAGGCTCTTCGTAATTTCTTTCGCCTTTTGTGCAAGCCCAATGAGTCGAACAAAAAAATCTGTTTTCAGCGTTTTCTCACCATAAACCTCGGCCGACATCCCAAGAGCCAAGCGATGCATAAAATCCATTTGCCACAACCGGTCCATACCGTGCACGTAGCCCCAAGCCGTCATCAGATTCTTCTCGTTGTTGGCTTGGATGTGGGGAATATCGAACTCATCACGGGTGATCGTGGCAACCTCAGCTCCCGCTTCATAAAGCGCGGTAGACGTTTCCGGCCGGTCTGGAATTCGAGGTTCTAAGCTACAGGCAGTGGTGCCGATGAGGAGAACAGAAACGAGAAACTTAGAATTCAATCGCTGCAAAAGAAGACACCTTGGTATGAGACTCTGATTCAATGGTATTGGTATCGCGAACCAACTGAACGGTTCGGTAACCTGCTGCAGAGGCAGCATCCAGCTCCTCTGCCACATCCGATAGAAAGAGTATAGAGTCTGCAGACACACCAATGGCTTGCGCTATGGTTTCGTAAGAAGCTTGTTCGCGCTTATGCCCAGATGTCGTATCAAAGTAATCAGAAAAAAGCGGTGTTAAATCGCCTGCTTCGGAGTGTCCAAAGAGGAGTTTCTGCGCATAAATAGAGCCCGAAGAGTAAACGTAGAGGTTTAAACCCTCAGCGTGCCATTTCTTGAGACCCTCAACAGCATCTTCATAGATATGCCCTTTTAAGTTGCCTGAATGGTAGCCATCTTCCCAGATAAGACCTTGCAAAGCCTTCAATGAGGTGACCTTCTTGTCCTCGTTCATCCAACCCAATAAAGCTGCGACGACATCATCACCCGCCTTTAGACCAGCCTCCTCGCGAGCTGCCTGGATATGACCAGCAACATCTTCACGCCCCTGATTCTTCTCGACAAACTCTGCCATCTTGGCCCGAGCGAATGGAAACAAAGTTTCATGCACAAATGCAATCGAGCTCGTCGTGCCCTCAATGTCCGTTAAAATGGCCTTTATCATTTTCTCACTCAAATCTAGGGTAGCGATCGGCGATATCATCGCCCGTAAATTGTGCCACCCAACCTGCTTCGTCCGTGAATAGACGAATGCATTTAAAGTCAGGCATGGGTCCCATATCAAACCAGTGGCGGACATTGGCCGGCACACTGATCAAATCACCCTTCTCACATAGAACCGTCAAAACAGCATCGTCGAACCGAAGATAGAAAAGCCCTTGGCCGTCCACAAAAAACCGAACTTCATCGTCTGTATGAATATGCTCATTCAAAAACTTGTCACGCATCGCATCTTTTTGAGGATGCTCAGGATGCAAGCTAATCACATCTACCGACTCAAAACCGGATTCTTTCATCAAGGCATCAACATCGGCCCGATAAGCTTCCAATACTTCATCTTGAGTAGACGCTTTGGTCAGGGGAGCGCTCGCCTCCCATTGTTCGAACCGAATACCTCTGGCCGCCAACAACTTGGCCATTTCCTTCTGGTCAACGATAGAGCGAGGATTGTTTACGTCCCCACCCTGATAGATTTTTAATTCACTCATGAGCCCTCATTTCGGAGGCGTTTTCAGCTCGCATTCAAAGAGAAATTCAAACGCCTCAACGCACCGTCTTGCTTCAGCCACATCTTTACCCCAGGAATAAAGACCGTGCCCTCTAATCAAATAGCCTACAAATCGTTCCGCGTGGGAACGGTACGCATCCACTTCGGCCACCAGCCGCGGGATGTCTTGCTGATTGTCAAAAACGGGAACAACCAGGCGAGTCGCATGAGTATCAATTCCAGGAAACGCTTTTAATATTTCATAGCCGTCAAGCACCAGACTCTCCCCGGCTTGCCGGGAGATGACCGTGGAATTCACAGAATGGCTGTGAAGCACCGAACCGATACTTTCATCTGCTTGATAAACCGATGTGTGTAAAAGCGTTTCCGCTGATGAACGTTGTCCTAAGTGAAACGACGCCACGCGTTCACCAGAAGGATTGACCACCATAATCTCTTGCTCTGTTAACTCACCCTTGTGTGCCCCAGAAACCGTAATCGCTATATGATCCGCATCAACCCTGGCCGAGTAATTACCACTCGTGGCTGGTGCCCAATGGCGGCTGTGAAAAAAACGACCAACCGCTTGCAGCTCGGCTGCACGATTTAAAAAACTTTCGGTTTCTAGAATTGGCATGGGTTCCCCTACTGCACGTTGCACACACCGGGTGTTGGACTTGATGAAATTGTCCATCCACTGGCTGTGCGCTCCAAGCTATTGCCTGAACCGGGGTTATCAACCTCACCGGTCCCCGGAACATTACCATCTTCGTCAATGTATCCATTGGAGTTATTGCCATAAATCAGAGCATCCAAAGGAAGGGTTGCTCCAGTTACACTTGCTTGAACCACATCAAACAAACCAATGGCCTTGTTGCTGTTTTGAATGTCGGGCGTGAAATTCACATCCACATCAAAATCGGGGTTGAAATTGGTATCAGAACTCAAAGGACCACCCACCACGATACAAGCACCCGCAGGAAAAACGCCATCCAAGTTCACACCAGCTGCAGAGTAACCACTATTGTTGCCGCCAAGAACATAGCCGATGGAATAACCAGAAAGGTCTATGGACGTCCCTGTTCCATTGTAGAGTTCAATCCATTCGCTGCCATCGTCATCACCTGCAGGATTGATAAATGCTTCGCTGATCACAAGCCCAAGAAGTGCTTGTTGAGTCACTTCAACATCAATGATGATTTCATTCCCCTTGGTTGTTCCGAAAGAATACTGAGTGGTGCCCGCAAGAGAACCCGCCGCCAAGGTGACAACGGTTTCGGTTTCAAATGCACCCATCACCACTGATTCTGGAGCACTCACCAAACTATCATCACTCCAGATATACACTGTGGTTCCATCAGAGCGCGCTGGCTGGTCTAAAGTCACAGTCACTTCAACCGTACCATTGGGCGCCAGCAAGGCTGATTCAGGCGATACAGACTCGACTAAAGGGGAACGATCGGCATTCAAGACTGAAGCCGTTGCCTCTAAAGAAACGTCATCCAGAGTTGCCGTCACCGTTACGAGTTCATCCGAAGCAATCACGCCCTGAAGGGGTACCAAGACGCTTGTCTCGCCTTCCGCAATGGTGATTGAAGCATCAACACTTACAATGGCCGTGTTAGAAGAGGCCAAAGCAACTGTCACGCCATCTGTTCCAGCGGCGCGATTAAGTTCCAAGGTCAAGCCCGGATAAGTTGTACCGTCACCACCTGGCTCTAGGAAAACCTGCTCGGGTCCAAATGTGGTTAAATATGGAGCCGACAAGCCATTGAACGTAACGTCATCTTCTGAACGAGGCTCAACTTTGAAGTCACCGTTTGCATAACGCAGCGGTCCCACCACCGTAAGCGAATCACCCAATTCAACACTTTCAACTGAATAAATGAAATCGTTGACTCTTAAACCATCGAGTAAGAACTCTCCGTTGGGGTCCTGGTCTCCCGGTCCTGCAGGAGCAGTTAAAGCAGTAACTTCCCCGGTGACTGAAATCAGCACGCCCTCATGTGCAGCGGCTGCCGCGGCGTCAGATAGAACATCCTGAGCTTGCACCTCTACTGGAGCAGGCAGCGTTTGGCCTTGAGCCAAAACATCAATCGCAGCAACGCCACTTAATTGAAGCTGACCATAATAGTTTGAGAACACCGCATCGATTCGGACAGAATCACCCTGGGTTACTTCTGGAAGGTTAGAAGAGGATGAAACGTATACATAGATACCACTGTTGAGAGCACCGTTCGTGTCATCCCAATCCGACTCAGGAATCTGCATAAAAAATGCACGTCCCGCAGTAGCGGTCACAACACCAGAAACAGAGACTTGGCTACCCTCATCAATATTTCCAGTTTTAATGGCATAAATGGATGCAGGACATCCCGTTCCTGCAGGATTCGCATCGGCCGGGCATGGGTCACACACATCACCAATATCATCACCGTCAGCATCAGCCTGGTCTGCATTGCTGGTGGACGGGCAGTTGTCTAATAAGTTTTCAACGCCATCGTTATCTCGATCGTTCGGATCTGGCGTTGAACATTCCTCGGTATTGGCATCGAGTGGGCAAGGGTCGCAAACATCCCCCAAACCATCTTCATCAAAGTCACCTTGCACCCCTTGGTCCACCGGACGAATCGGGTTGAACACAGCGGGACAATTGTCGGCATCACCTTCTAAACCATCACCATCGGGATCGCTGCTGCTTACCACGCCCGTATATTCACCGACTCGGGCCGGAAGACAGCTGGGCTCATCGGCAGGAGCTTCACAATGAAAGAGTGGATAAGAATCCGTGTTCACACCAGACAAGAAAGTAAAGTTTTTACCAACATCTTGGCTTAAACAAACACTGCGAGGTTGCCCACAAACATCGTTGGGAACGGCTTCACAAGTTTCGAGTCCTTGAAGCTCTGCTACTCCATCCATAACCTGCGTATCACCGTAGAGCATGGTTCCTCCGCGCATCACCAAACGCACATCAGCGGCATTGGCTTTGACGACTGCTTCAAATGGGTCAGCGTAAGCACCGGCCTCATAAATTGAGATATCGGCTTTCAGTCCCGAGCGAAGCGCGCCCAAGACATCATCAATAGCCATAGCGCCGGCCGAACCACCTGTGGCCATGTCCCAAAGGTCGCGGTAACTAAAGTATCCACTGTAGTGATTCTCATTGAGTTGAGCGGCACAACGAAGTTCACGCAACATATTCATAGAACCCGTGAGCATCCAATCCGTTCCCAGTCCCATTCGGACACCTTGCTGAGCAAGCATCGTGACCGGAGCAGTATTGCCATAGAGAGAAATATTGGACCGCGGCGACCAAATCACACTGGTGCCATTCGCTGCCAACTCGCTACCATCGAGAGCCAAGAGCGCCATACTGTGAATGAAAGCGCCGTTGGCTTCTGTTACGTCTACCCCACCTCGCTCTGTTGCACTGATACAAAGAAATTCATTGCGGGCCTCAGCATCGATTCCCTCACTGACGTGAGGCGACCAACTGTCTTCGGAAAGAACTTCTTCACCCGGTAATCTTGGGTAACTGCAGTTGTCCGTTAAGAGCTGGGATAGACTGCCAGCAGAATCTCCCAAAGGAAATGTGGACGAGTCTACATCGTTTTGGCCAATGGAACTCATATCCGCAACCAAGTCCAAGTTACGCAATAAGCCCGTAGCACTGCCCGAACCGGCCAAAGAAGTTGTGCCAGACATCAACTGTCGCAGCTCACCCCAAATCTTCTGGTCGCCATTACCACTGTTGCCCGCGGAGATCTTGGTGTGGCCTCGAATGCCCTTACGCCAATCATGACGGTGCTCGTAACGCTCGTCTCCCCAACTGGCTGGGTATTGGTGAATCCAACCAATATGATCGTGTGCGTTGATCAGGCCGGGAGAGATAACGCTGGTGGGGCAAAATACTTCTGTCACGACACCGCTCGTGGATGCTTCGCAATCACAGCCCACACAAGTGATTTCGCCTGAGCCATTCACCACAACCGTTCCACCTTCGTAAACAGCGTCCACCGCCAACACCCGTCCCCTTAGATGGGTATAAACTCCGTCCGCCGCAGAACCACCTGAGCCGATGGGCTGAACTTCACAGCCATCAATATTAGGTAATTCCACTGCACATTCGATCACTTGATAATCATCAACACTGGTACTTGATGGGTCTGTGGGATCGCTGGTGTCAGAAGTTGCGGAAGGATCAGAGGGATCGCTCGTCTCACTGGCATCGGTGGCATCAGTGGCATCAGTGGCATCAGTGGCATCGGTCACATCACTGCTATCCGAGGACGCCGAAGGATCAGACGTGTTATCATCATCATCTCCACTGCACGCAATCAGAGAAAAAGCCAGAGCTGAACTCAATAGCCATATCTTCGCTGGAACCAACAACTTCATTACCAAACTCCCACAATGCTTTATTTCGATATAAAGCCAAATCGCCCAGAGCCTAACGCGGTGCGTCTAACATTGCACGCATTCTTCAGGGGCAGCAACGGGATATCCTATACCGATAAAGAAAATTAAAAAACCGCTTCATGCGGATTTGCTAACAATTGACATCCAAGTTGCGACTTTGCACATTCTTGCCATGAAATTGTCATGGCTTATCGCGCTCACATTCACTCTGCCTCCCTCACTGGCCAACGATCCCGTTCAAGTATTAAACCAACTGAATCACGCATCGCCCGCCATGCGAGCCAAAGCAGCCCAAACCTACGGGGATGGTTGCCGCGACCGTAAACTAAGACGCTCCTTTCGCAGAGAGCGCACCGCCCATGGACAATTTGAAAAAGCACTGCGCGATCCCGTACCGACTGTTCGTAAATCCGCTATTCATATGGCTCTTTGTTTTGGACCTGAAAAATCAATGAATGCTCTCGGTGGACTCTTTCACGATTCTGATTCCGAAACTGCCCTTGCAGCTATGACACAAGTGGCCCATTACGAACATCCTCTCGGTGTGACGCCACTTAAAACCTGGATGAGCAACCGATTGAGCGCTTGTCAAAGCAACGAAGAAATATTTCGAGAAA
>CAZZDT010000081.1:0-9299 GCA_964652435.1 uncultured Bdellovibrionales bacterium | reverse complement strand
ATATTGCCGATGGTCAGTGTGCTGGGGTCTACAAAACCTGCGCCCGCCACGGTGGCTTCGGTACCGCCGCCCAGAGGTCCAGCAAATGGTGTGATGCTGTCGAGTCGCACGGGATCGTAGGTACTGAAGGCAGCTGGTAGTGTTGCCGTACCATTGAGGTTGGTAACGGTGACCGAATAGGTGCCGCGTTCCAGGGGTGGTGTGGAAACGGTCAGCGTGTATGCGTCAACCACCGTAGCCTCGATGGGGCTTGAATCGTCAAAGCGAACGGTGGTTCCATCTACCAAACCGGTTCCGTAAATGGCGACCATGGTTCCGCCTTCACTTGGGCCGCGGTCTGGCTCGATGCCGGTGATACCAACAGGGGCGAAGTATTCGAATGCACTTTCAAGCAAGGCGGTTGCAGGAGGTTGACCTTCGGCTGCCTTCAGAATGCGAACCGTTACATTTTCAGCCAGGGGATAAGCGGGTGTGATGCACTGAATATTAGTGTCACTGACCACTTGTACCTGAGTGCACTCGGCTCCCGTTGGACCAAATGTGATTTGAAAAATACTGGGTGCAGCGCCAGGCTCGTCAGCAAAGCCCCATCCGATGATCTCAACCAAATCACCACCATCGGTGCTGCCTCGGTTGGGTTGAATGGAGTTGAGTGAGATCGTTGCCTCGACGGAGGTGGCTTCATCGTCGTCGGGTAGGTCTCCTGGATTGGCTTCAGGTACGGTTTCGGCACCTGGTCCGTTTTGCTCAATTTCTTCTTCGATAGCACCAAGCAGCTTCGAGCAGCCACTGCCCAAGAGGGCAAAGGTCATCAAAACTGACAAAATAGCTAAGAACTTGGATGGGCGGAATTCGTTCACGGTTGTTCCCCAAGGGTGTATGTGCGCTTAGACCCGGGTAGGGTTTTGTGGGCGTTGTTATGATTGTGAGTATTGCTACCCCAACCATCGATGGTCAATGGTGATTTTACCCATAAAATTGGCATTTGCCATTTTGAATTGCTCGTCTCTCTGGGCTAGTAAGCCATCTCAATGTCAAAAACGAAATACATCGCTGTCGCGGGCAACATTGGATGCGGGAAGAGTACCCTCGTGGACTTCATTTGTAAGACCTACAATGTCGAGCCATTTTTCGAGCCAAACGCCGAAAACCCTTATCTGGTGGACTTCTACCGGGATATGAAGCGTTGGGCCTTTCACTCGCAAATCTATTTTTTGACCCATAAGTTTAGAATTCATCGTGAACTGGAGAACCGTCGTAAAACGGCTACGGTCATTCAGGATCGAACGATTTATGAGGATGCCGAAATCTTTGCAGCTTATTTGAGACGGCGAAGATTTATTCTGAAGCGTGAGTGGGGACTCTATAATGATCTTTATCAAACGATTTTAGAGGCGCTTCAGCCACCGGATTTGATGATCTATTTGCGAGCCAGTGTTCGAACCATTCGAAGTCGCATTCAAATGCGGGGTAGACCCGAAGAGCAGCAAATTCCGACCTCTTATCTGCGAAGTCTCAATCAGCTTTATGAGGGTTGGTTTGAGGGATACAAGCGATCGCCAACAATTGTCCTAGAAACAGATAATCTAAATTATCTTGAGGACTTAGAGCACCGCATTGATGTGGATAAGACCATCCGGCGCTATCTCTGATCAGGCAAAAAAAAGGCGCTCTTTCGAGCGCCTTCTTAAGCTTCCTAGCTTTCTAAATTCATCGGCATGCTTTTATCGAACTCGATGGCCTTCCGGCTCACCTTGGCTCTGAAGCAAAGCGTCTCCACACCTCGTGCTACTGCATCGCGAAAAGCATCGCAGTATTCGGAATCGAGTGTATCGGCGAGTTTAAAGCTTGTGACATCGCTTCTTTGAGCCACAAAGATAACCATGGCGCGATTTCCTTCGCGCACAAGGTTGGTCAAATGAGTTGCTTCTTCGATGCCACGGGTGTGTCGAGCATCTGGAAAATGGGCGACGCCTTCTTTTTCCAGGGTGACGCTTTCAACCACGATGTAACACGGACGCAATCCATTGCCCTCGAGCAAAAGATCGACTCGGGAGTTGCGTGAGTTTTTCGGAACCCGTCGCATGGTGGCATATCCGGCAAGTTCCGGAATTTGGCCAGCCATGATGGCTTCGGAAACGACAGTAATTGGCCGACCGGTATGAATTCCAACCGGGGTCCGCCCTGAGTAAATGATTTCGAGCTGGTGATCGAACTTTCGTCGCGGGTCGTTGGTGGCTGAGAGAAGAACTTTGGAGCCTGGGTCAGAAATACCAAGCATTCCACCAGGGTTCGCGCAGTGAACGGTGATTTCTTCACCGGTTCTAAGCTTTACATCGGCCAAAAATCGTTTGTAGCGACGAATGAGTTTCGCTTCTAATAGTGGATCTTCAAATCTCATAGTTTCCCTCCCGGATGCGGTGTGCCTAAGACACCCAATACCCATCTTCGTATCAGATGAGCGCCAAAATTGAAGTTCTTACCCCCACTTCAATGACTTCCGACCTGAAATCATTTCCAATTCTAATCGTCAACCCTCTAGTGTGCGATCTTTTCGTGAAATCGGGAACTTAACGCATCTTGTCAATAATTGAACTTAGGCGACAGATACGTTGACGCCGGTAGGGAAGAGGAGTAGATTCAAACCATGACGAAGCGAATGATAATAAGAATCGCAGCGCTGGGTTGTGTCTTAGGACTGGCCACCAGTGCATACGCGCAGGACGCAGTCACCACGACGGTGAAAGAACAAATCAAGCCACGTGAAAGTGCTATTGAAATGGTGCCGGACGAAGAGAAATCCGTTCGAACCAAGCGTGCCGTTGATAATATGCGAGGCGCCTTGTCGAAAGTACTTCGCTATCTAGAAGAGGCACGTGAGCAACGTGACGTTCTCAAATTGAACTGTGTGAACGAAAAGCTAACGGCGATTAAGGGTTTGCTGCGTGTTTCTGAGCAGGCATACACCGAGATGATGACGGCTTTGGCAACGAAAGACGTGACGGTTGCTCAACACGAATACGAGAAGATTATGATTGCCAATGGCAAGACCGACGAGCTCTCAGCTGAGAGTGAAGTCTGTATTGGCGAGCTGGCAGTTTATTCCGGTCAAACCTCTGTAACGGTCGAGGTTAAAGACGAAGTTGTTTCAACCAGTGCATTGAGCGGTTCGAGTTCAACTGCACCAACATCGGGTTCTGACAGCTCAGCATCCGATGATGATTCTGAATCTGGAAGCTCTGATCTTCAAGAGTCGATCATGAACAGCCCTGAATCAGCTCCTTCTGCGGGTACAAGTGACGCAGCGTCTTCTGGTAGCGATGATGCAGGATCCGGTGAAGATACCGGTGGCGGTGGTGAGGGTGTTCAGTCGAATCCCAACGGAAACCGTCCTCCAGCTGCTTCAGCCAGCTAAGTTCAATTCAAGTCTCAATCTCTGGTTTCAAAACAATCGCATGATTGTTAGGGATTGTTGCGTTTTGCGACTAGGTTAGAGCTGTGCCGGCCCAATCATTCGGTGTTTTCAGCTTGAAATGTTTACAGACGGTTGGCGCGATATCGTAGAGTGAGGCATTTTCTATCTGCGCATTTCTGACTTCAGGACCCGACATCACAAAGAGCCCATGCCGCGCATGGTTGGCGCCATCTTCTCCTAGGTCATTCTCTTTTTGGATGGCTGATGCATAGCCGATGGTTCCCAGTGCTCTGTAACCATAGTCTTCTATATCGAGAATAAGATCTGGGGGATTTCCTTGAGCCTGTGACCAGTCACGTGTCGGAATGTGGGCTTGGAACTTAATTGGCTTTTGCTCGAGTGTTTTTAGAGTTGAGAACCTTTGTATAAGTTCATCGATGAATGATTCAGCTTGTGCCGGCTCAAGCACACCTTGAGGCTCTCGGCCTCTAAGGTTTAAGTAAACACGGCCGACGTAACCGCCTGCTCCCCAAGCCTTTGTTTTTTCCCAGTCGATGTCATCTGAGTCGAGTGTTTGAACAGTTTCCGGACTTGTCTTTAACACAAGCAACCCTTCATCCATCAGCCATTGGTTGATGGCGATAGCTCCTTGCATTGTTTGCGCGCCGTGATCCGAGACTATCATCACCGTGTCTTTTGGGGACAATGCTTCGCATACCTGAGCCAGTTGCCGGTCGATGAGAGCGTAATAGTCACGCATGGCATTTTTAAATGGATTCTGCTCCGAGTCGTTCATGGCACCCCAGAGTGCATGGTGCATTCGGTCGGGTCCCATATCTACCCTCATGGCAAAGTCCCAGGACTCGTTTTTTAGCCAATGACAAAAGATCTCAGTTTGTTGCTGACTGAGCGCGATACAAGAATCGATGATTTCTGCGTGATTCCCAGAACGAAAACCATCCACATCAAATTGGAGTTTGCCATACATGCTTTCGAGGTCTTCGAGGCATTGTTTTGGATAGGATGCGTATTCCCTATCATCGGGAGTTAGAAAGCCCGTGACGATTTTGCCCTTAAGTGGCCTGGCGGGCCAGGTCAGCGGAACGCTTAGAATACAGGACTCCAATTGGGCATCACTGAGTCGGTCCCAAAGGTAAGGTTCGAAGTGGCTGAGGCAATTTGCGAATTGTTTTTCAGTGTATGAGCCGAGTTTTCGGTCTCTAAAACCGTAAATCCCTAATCTTTGTGGTGGATAACCGGTCGTCATGCATGCCCAAGCCGGTACAGTGATAGGGGGAACACTGCTTTCAAGGTTGCCCCAAAGTCCTTTTTCACGAAGAGCATTTAAAGTTGGCATTTGGTCCGCGAACTGGCCAAAGGCCAACTGCGGAGTCAAACAATCTAAACCGACAATACATAGACGTCCCATGCAGCGCATTTAGCATAGATTTGATAGAATAGTCATGGACCATAATGAGTCTCGACCCGGGATACGTCCTGGGTTATGGAGCAAAAAAACTTAAAGGTATAATGCTTTGCCATCGTTGCTACTCATAGATGATTTACCCATTCGCGTCAGCGCTGACGGACGCTGGCTCCACGGTGACGAGGACCTGCATCCGAAAGTAGCTATTCTGTTTTCGAAGTGTTTGATTCCGAAGGAAAACAGCGAATACGAGCTGCAGGTAGGACAGCAAAAAGCACCGGTTTTGGTGAGTGATGTCGGATTTTTTGTTCGCTCGATGCAGATTGAAAAAGATGAGCAGGGCGAGCCGGTTGCAGTGGTGATCAAGGTTAGCGATCAATCTGAAGAGAATTTGGTCCTCGATTCATTGATGATGTCTGAGGACAATGGACTCTATTGCCGTATTCAACGCCATGGTATGAGTGTCCCCTGTAAATTCACACCGGGGCAATATTACGAATTGGCGCTCCTGGCTGACATGGAAGATGAGACGGCTTGGTTAACCATTGCGGGGCAGCGTTATCCCATGAATCAATCTTATGACGCTGCTGTGCGAAAGATTTAGTAGTGCTCGATATTCATTTCTTGGTCTACGATTTCTGCAAGGTAGAGATTTTCGATAAAGTTCAATAGTTTATCGAGTCTGCTTCTGAGGTGTCGTGCATCGTTGCCAACAGTTGAAAAGCCAATAACTCCACTGCTCACATGATCTTGGGCCTCCACCTCGGCGGCCGAGACGTTGAATTGATTGCGGCACCGATTCAAAATCCTTTTCAGAACGCTACGTTTTTCTTTCAAAGTTGCGGCCGGGATTGCCAGGGTAACTTCAAGAATGCCAATGACCATTTGTAGGTATCCTTCTACTGGGTGAATGGCTTTGTTTTACCAATGATCTCACCTGAGAGAATACCTTTGTTTTTTGTGCGTCGAAATTTCTGGAGGTACCCCCACTGGGCACGTTAGGTTGAAGACAATGATGTGGATACTTTTGGCAGCTTTAAGCGCTACGAATCCCCAGCCAGAGCCGGCCAGTCGGCTTGCCGGTGCGCTGGACTCTGTGCGACGTTCTATTGCCGTCAAGCCGCCCAAATTCAGGCCAACCTACACCATTGCTGGAACCCCTAAAACGCCCGATGGTCTTGAAGGCTGCAAAGAAGGACTCCGGTTTAAAGGGGATATATTGCGCCAGGTTGGGGAAACCATCCGTTACACAGTAGAGATTGATGGACTCTCGGTTGGCCTTGTGGATTTTAAAACTGAGCAAGACGGCACTTTTCAAGGTGAGCCGGTCACAGAATATCGAAGCCACTTTCAAATCGATAGTTTGGTAGCAACGCTTGTTCCCGTTGAGGGTCGGGCCGCAGCCCTGGTTCCCGCCGGTCAAAATAGGGCCATTCATGCCATGAACCGCTATCGGCTGAAGGATAAAGACTACGAAGAAGAGTTAAGTTGGGACCATGCTCGGGAGAGGCTTACTTCAAAGCGGGCACGCAATGGGAAATCGCGAACGGTCAATCGTCTTTTCACCGCTGAGAGTCGAGATTTCATCACTGCTTTTTATATGCTTCGTGCTCTCGAACCGAAGTTCAGTGGTTGCACCCTGCTCTACGGGAATCAACGAGCCTATACGGTGTCGATTCAGTATGCTGGTGAGGAAAAGGTAAAAACGCCGGTTGGACTTAAAGCAGCATACAAATATGAGGTGGTTTACGCCCATGAGCGCTCTAAAAAACCCATTGAAGCAACGATTTGGATGAGTCAATCTGGCGATCAATTGCCATATCAAGCTGAAATTCGCGGTCGAAATCATCTTTTAGCAAGAATTCACCTTTTCATTCCCGGTGAAAGCTAACCTTTAGGCTTTAGGCGCCTGAGCGGTGTGACACATTGTGAACACCATGCTAGAGGGGCGCCATGAACTTGCGTCAAACTATCCTTACCGCCATCAGTGCGATTGTATTGATGGGGCTCAGTGTGGCTTTACCTATTTCCACCAATGTTGTTGAGGAACAAACTTCAATCGGTCTGGTGCGCGAAGGAATGGAGTCCATTCTTCCGGAAGAGTCGCCTGCCCAAATTCGTGTGATGGTGGATGCTCCCCAACACCTCCAAGAGCCGATTAAGACCTGGTTAAAGCGTCAGCCAACAATTGAGTTGGTGGCAGATCCAAACTCGCCCGTCGTGCAATTAACTGTCAGTGTGACTGGGGTGACGATGACGGCTTCGGGTTCACTGGCTGATAAAAATTTTGAAACAAGCTCACGATTGGGAGACTGGACAGCTTTGATGCCACCTTTGGTTGCGGTGGTCTTAGCCATAGGCCTTCGACAAGTGGTTTTAGCCTTGTTCTTAGCGGTTTGGTTGGGCTGTTCAATTCTTGCCGCCGGTAACCCATTTGTTGGTCTTTGGTCGTTGATCAGTGGTTATTTATTTCCTGTTCTAACAGACCGTTTCAATTTGGAAATCCTTGGTTTTACGTTTGGCCTGGTAGGCATGGTCGCAGTTGTGGGGCGAATGGGCGGAACTCTGGGTCTTGTAAACATTATGTCTCGCTTTGCGAAATCTCCACGCAGTGCGCAGCTCGTTACTGCGAGCATGGGGACAGCGGTCTTTTTTGATGACTATGCGAATACTGTGGTGGTGGGCACCACCGCTCGTGGATTGACGGACCGGATGCGGATCAGCCGTGAAAAGCTGGCTTATATTGTCGACTCGACCAGCGCACCTATTGCTGGCGTGGCTGTCATTTCAACTTGGATTGGTTATGAAGTAGGCCTTTTTGACAGCATTCTAAATGAATTTCGTCATATTCAAGGCTTGCCAAGCAGCGGTTACGGTCTCTTTTTTGAGATTCTTCCACTTCGCTTTTACTGCTTCTTCACTCTGATACTGGTTTTTCTAAGTGCCATGCTCAAACGTGATTTAGGCCCCATGCTTAAGGCCGAGCGACGGGTTCGAAGTGGCGGTCCGGTTGCACCGCCTACGGGTGATGAGTCCGGTGAAGAATTGACTGCATTGGAAAAGCCGGGCGTTCCGCCAAGGTGGTACAATGCGGTGATTCCCGTGGCTTCTGTTTTACTTTTTATTTTAATCCGTATTTTGGTTGTGGGCGGGGATGCTCCCGCTGCCGATGTGAGTGCCTTCTCATTGGATTATTGGCGGGCGGTCTTTACCCGTGCTTCCGATGACATTTCCTGGATTCTTTTTTCTGCATCACTGCTTGGCTCAGCCATTGCGATTGGACTGGCGGTTTCTCAAAAGTTGCTTACACCTAAAGAAGCGATTTCCAGCTACGGTGGCGGTCTTAAATCTCTTCTAGAGGCAGGTGCCATTTTGGTATTAGCCTGGGTGACGAAAGAGCTTTGTGACGATCTTGGGACAGGGCTGGCACTGGTGGGCCTTATCGGAAACAGTCTTTCGGTTCTCTTTTTGCCTCTGGTGGTCTTTTTGCTTTCAGGGGCGATTGCGTTTTCCACCGGAACCTCTTGGGGAACCATGGCCCTGGTTTTGCCAGTGGCCGCACCTTTATCGGTTATCATGAGTGGAGATCCGGTTGTCTTCATTATTTGTATGGGCGCTGTTTTGGATGGGGCGATTTGGGGCGATCATTGCTCACCGATTTCAGACACAACCGTGTTATCGTCCACGGCTTGTGGCTGTCCTCACGTGGCCCATGTGAAGACGCAATTGTCCTACGCTCTGGTCTCTATGGGAGCGGCGGGAACGACAGGTTATTTGGGATATTCAGCGGGATGGCCCATCGCAGCATCTTATGCCGTAGGGACCCTGATGATGTTTGGGGTGCTGCTGATCTTTGGCGACAATCCAGACGACCCACAAACCTTCTAAATCGAAAGGTTTGCAGGCTTTCGCCTAAGATTGAATCAGTTGGCCTGCTTGGAGTACCGCATTTGGTTGATAAGCTGAGCGTACTCAACTTCCCATTCTGCAGTACCTTCACGAAAGTGCTTCAAGCGGTGACGAACTTCACGATCGAGTTCCTCATCAACTCCGAGATACTTACCGATCGCGGTGTTGATCATGGTTCGGATCTCTTCGTCTTCTGCGAACACCTCTAGAATTTGCTTGGAGTCAAAGAGTGCATCGATGACTTGTGAGAGCAAATACTCAAGCGCTTCTTTGCCGATTGGCAGCTTGCGCTTCTTGGCGAGTGTTTCACGAACCTGGTTGTATGAGGCTCGGGTCAGTTTGTGACGAATGATTGCAGATTGTGCATCTTCACTGAGTTGATCCAGTGCATTCAAGTACCGGACGAATACGCCAGCGATATCAAGTTCAGCTTCATCACGGCGGCCTTCTTCAACTTCGATACATCGGTTGGCAAGAAGTGCACGGATCACATCTTTGGAGATCCTTGGAATTACTTTACGATAGATTTTCATAACCCTATCCTCTTTC
>CAZZDT010000080.1:0-9328 GCA_964652435.1 uncultured Bdellovibrionales bacterium | reverse complement strand
GCCGGGACACGAAGCGGTTAAGGCTGGCTACGACGGATACCTGAAGCTCCCATTGGACCGAGAACAACTGAATCGTCTGTTTGCGGCGGACCTTAAAGACCAAGAACTCTGTGACGTTGATGATTTCGTCTTAAAAGTAAGGGAAGGCCTACCGGGCCAAGAGCTCACGGAGAACTACCGAGACGCATTGCTCAAACAATTATTGGCCGGCATCAAACACATCGAAGAACAACATTTTGATTACGTTATTTTGTGCTTTGACAACGCCCCACATCCAGCATCATTGCTCAACTGTATCGTCTCAGCTCAAAAAGCGACACAAGAACTTGGCTTAGCCTTTGCCCTGGCCGGATCCGATGAGCTGAAGGACAAACTTCGACGCTTTGACCAAACCCGTCAAGTTCCGTTCTTTGCATCCGTTAAAGATGCGGTCGTCACAATGGAAAAAGAGTTAGGCTGAGCCAGTCTACTTTGCAACCATCGCTGCTTTTCGAACAATGGGATGCACACTGAGTTTTACGGGAGGCTTCTTTGCTCGTGCGGCTTTTTCACGGTCGGTACGAGGACGAACTTTACGGGCTATTCGGGTATCAATTTTATTCTTTATCATTATTTCCACTTACAACTTTTATTGAGATGCAAAACCACTTTGCACCGCGCAGGTAACAATCGCGTCTGACAGTTTTGGGCCGGAATTGTCCAGAAGAAATCTGAATGAATTGTCTAAATTTTTGAAAAATCGCTCGCAAACGTTCTTAATGGGCTCACTTAAACCGGTATTTCCCACTTTCCCCTATCCCGTACCCCACTGCGACATTTGATTTTGGATACCAAACGTCTGAAAAACCCAACAAATTGATCAACCGCCCATAAACTCTCTAGGTCATTGATTTTATAAAACAAAACAGATGTACAACAAATACCTCAACGCCCGAGATTCAATAATGGTCAATTAGATTGTGCACAATTAAATTGACCAATCGATACCGAGTGGTTAGACCCGCATCATCTCAATCCCCAGAGAACCCAAGGAGCGCACCATGTCTGTAGACATCAACACCATTGAGAACGTCCGCCGTTTTGAAAATTTCAGTAAAGACGAGATGCAAGGATACTGCATGGAAAAGACCCATGCCGTTTACCCTCACGAGCAAGTTTATGGTCAGTACTGCACCCTCGAAGAATACATCGACTGTCCCCCCGAAGACGTATTCAAATATCTAGCAGATCCATACAACTTGGCTGAGTGGACCTACAGCATGCGGAACTTCGGAGAGATGGACGATACAGGCATGGTGATGTCCCTTGATCGCATTGGTGGCGAGACCAAAATCTACACGCGCACCAAGGTCAATGAAGCAGCCATGACCGTCGACTACCACTGTGCCTGGGATCAAGGCGACAAACTTTGGATGATTTACCTCATGCGCGTCATCGACGCTCAAGTCGTCCTCAATAAGCCAGGGTCAGTTGTTCTTTGGACCAACTGCCGACATCCATTTTACAATGAAAATCCGTTCCCAAGTGCCGCCCCCGAAGACCGAAAAGTATGGGTTGGCGACATGTGGCCATTCTTCTACGCCGGCCATCACGTGGAAATGCAAAACCTAAAGGGCATTCTCGAATACCGACACGCAAACAATCTACCAGTTTGTCCAGTGTCCATTCCAGGAGAAGCAGCATGAGTCACGTAGGTCTAGAAGCAACCGCCAGCTACCTCCCCGAAACTGTTATCGACAATAGCTTCTTCTCCAACGGGAAAAAATCTTCACACCCGATGTTCAAAGGAGCACAGGAGCGCCGCCATGTTGCCCCCGGTGAAACCGCAGTAAGCATGATTGAAGAAGCGTTCAAGAACTTGAGTTCCAAAACAGAACGAAATCTTCAACAAGATGTTGATATCCTGCTAACAAATGTCACCTGTCTCGACATTCCTTTCACCGGCAGTGGTGCGGCTGTAGCACACAAACTCGGATTGAACCCAAAATGGATTCTCGATGTGCACAACACCGGCTGCGTCTCGTTCATCTATATGATGGAGATTGCCCAGAAACTCATGGCCGATGGTGAAGCTACCACTGCATTGATTTGCAATGTTCAAAATGCTGCGGGTCGAGTTTTCAATCATCCTGACAACGTCAAGCGTCCCCAATCGGCTATCCCCGGTGATGGATGCGGTATTGGACTGCTGGTTAAGAATGGAAAAAATCCAATCAAAAGCATTATGACAAAGAGCTTTGGCGCTTACGCCGAAGACATGCAGGTTACCAACGAAAACGGTGATAATTGGTGGGACCCTCGAGAAAAATCCGTTTACATCGATTTTTCCGAAGACCGACTCGGAAGTATTGTGGCACGTGGAAACCGACTCGTACCCGAAGTCATGTATTCGGTACTCAAAGATGCCGGGATTCAAGCGTCCGATGTCGATACAATGATCACCAATCAACCCAATCCTATCTTTCTGAGAAACTGGCGAGAGGCCCTTCTCTTGCCTCCAGAGAAGCAGGTTGAGAGCTACCAAGAGCACGGCAACCTCTTCGGTGCAGCTATTCCGATCAATATCGAGCGCGCCATGGACACCAATGAAAGAAGCCCAGCTGGTGGCTACCTCGCGTTAGGCGGATTTTCCCACGCAGGTGATTATGCAGCCGCAGCCGTGGTGCAATGGGACCAGAACTAAAAGAAGTAAACGCTATGAAGTTAATAGACGCACTTGTAACAACTCTCCGTGATTGGGAGCTGGGCTATATCTTCGGGGTCAGCGGTGCCAATATCGAGCATCTTCACGATGCAGTTCACCGTCTTGGCAATGACAAGCTCGAAGCTATTTTAACCAAGAGTGAAGTTGGTGCTGCATTTATGGCGGACGCCCGAGCACGTGTTCACAAAACGCTGGGAGTCTGTTGCTCTACATCAGGTGGCGGTATGATGAACCTAGCCGTAGGCATCGCTGAGTCCTACGCTGAGTCTGTTCCCGTACTGGCTTTGGTCGGGCAAACCGCTACCAACTTCGACGGACGAGGAGGATTTCAAGACTCTTCAGGCCTAGGCCGAACCGTCCATGCTACCGCAATGTGGCAGAGCATGACCAAATACACTGCGAGGATAGATGACCCCAATCTGTTTTGGAGTCATTTTGAGAATGCCGTACGGGCGAGCCTCACGGGTCGTAAAGGGCCATCGGTATTGCTCTTGCCCCGCGATGTTTACGATCTAGAGGTCGGCCCCAAGCCCGAAGGTTTTCCCTCAACTCTCGCAGAACTCATGACCCCCGAATACAATGTTGCGACCGAGACGCTGCGGGGATTTATTGAGGCCATCCGAAAGGCTAAAAATCCAGTCATGATGATTGGAACCGGTGTTTCAAGATGCAATAACCCGGAGTATGTCGTTCAATTTGCCATGGAAGCGGGTATCCCCGTCGTTACCACCCTGGGAAACACAGGTGCATTTCCACACGAACACGAGTTGTTTCTGGGTACGGTTGGGGTTGCCGGTCATCCATCCGCTCACCGTTATCTAAACGAAGAAGTGGACCTTCTTATCGCGGTTGGGACAGGCTTGAACATCATGACTCGCGGCCCCTTAGAAAAATGCTTAACACGCGCTCAAGTTATTGCTGTTAACTTAGACCCTTTTGAAGTTCAAGGCGCAGTCCCAAGTGCTCAAGTCATCCAGAGTGATGCGGGAGAAGTTTTTCGACATGCCCGTAACCTCTTTTTTAAGGACCGGTTCCACCACGGTAAACCAAGCGACTATCTTCTAAGGCGATTCGTACCCAAAATTGCGGAAACTGAAGACTTAAGTAACACCCCCGAAGATGTGCTACTTCAAAGTGAAGCCATTGCAATCATCCAAGAGCATTTACCCCAAAAGGGGCATATCTTCTTTGATGCGGGCAACTGCGCTGCCACCAGTATGCATCACCTGAAGATTCCTGATGAAGCCACCACCACCATTGCTTTGGGAATGGGCGGAATGGGATATGCTATTGCGGCAGCCTGTGGTGCACAATTGGGAGAGCAGAATACTCGCAGTGTCGTCCTTTGCGGCGATGGCGCCTTTCTCATGCTCGGCTTTGAAATCCACACCGCGGTGGAATTGGGACTGCCCATCCTTTTCATTGTGTTTAATAATCAAAAACACGGTATGTGCGTCACGCGACAAGAAATCTTCTTCGAAGGCCGCAAAACCTGCACGGATTATGGACAGCTCAATGTAGAGAGCATCGCTAAGGGGCTGGGCCCAGAGCAAAGCCTGTGGACGGGGCAAGCAAGAACTCAAGCGGAGCTATCAGACCTTTTGAATGATTATCACAAATCATTTGCTCATGGACCGGGCGTTCTGGAATTACACCTCCCCCACGAGGAAGTCCCACCATTTACTCCTTTTCTCGACCAAGGTGCCCAAACCTATGTCGTGCCGACCCTGTTGAAAAATGAAGGCAAGGCGGCAATCGACGATGCGGCTTGATTTCTAAAAACGACTCAAGTCCGTCAAATTTACTTCCTCCCGGTGGTGAAATCGATAAAATCAGGATAGAGGCCCAACTATGGACGAGAAAGACTTTGAAGCACTGTACCTGGATAATCAGGTCTGCTTTCCAATCTATGCAGCATCTCGTCTCGTCATGCAGGCATACCGGCCCCTTCTTGCGGAACTGGGTCTAACCTACCCACAATATTTGGTCATGATGGTCCTATGGGAAACCAACGGACGAACCGTGAGGGAAATAGGCGCGCAACTTTACTTGGATTCCGGCACCTTGACCCCCTTGCTCAAAAGACTTGAGAAGCAAGGTTTACTCACTCGAAACCGTCGGGTGGATGATGACCGAACAGTGGAAAATCATCTCACGGAAGCGGGCCGCGCCCTTCAAGAACAGGCCCTCAGTATTCCCAACGAGCTGGTCTGCAATGCTGACCTGGATGCCACCGAACTGGGCTCGCTCCAAAAACAACTCAATACGCTTGTGGATAAACTGCTAAAGTTTCATGGCATCAAAGACTCATCTTCCGAGAAAAGATAAAACTGCAAAGTAGGAGCCACCGTGCGCAAAGCACCCATCACATTCTGGCTAACCTTTGTTTTAACGGCAATCTCTTTGCTCGGTTTCCACTCGTCCGCCATTGCGCAACAACCCACGTTGCAATCCGGCACGGTGAATCTATCGGAGTGGGACCCTATGGAAGACGGGGCCTTGGGACTCAATGGAGACTGGGCTTTCTTCTGGAATGAACTGGTTGCTCCAGAAACCATTTCAACTCGCATTACAAACGCTCCAACCATCCCTGTACCTGGCGGCTGGAATACACTAACAACCAGCGATGGAATCCAACCCACAGCATACGGCTACGGCACCTATGCTCTGCGGGTTACCGGTCTCAAAAAATTCGCCCCAGACAAACCACTGGCAATGGTGCTACCACCAATCGCGTCAACCTTTAAGGCTTGGTGGGTAACAGGCCCCGCCAAAAGCGACGCCTATCTTCTCAGTGAAAAGGGAGTCCTCGATTCGGAAAATCCCGTTCCTCAATGGGCTCCTTTACTAACCAAGCTACCATCCACCCATTACGACGAGGCCTACCTGGTTATCCAAGTTGCTAACCAGCATTTCTGGCTCGGTGGCATCTTCTATCCAGCCATAAGCATTCGCGACCATGCCACGCTCAACCGCTGGTTTGATGGCATGAGCTTTCTATCCATGATTGTGCTTGGATTCATCTTTATGATGGCCCTTTATCACTTTGGCCTTTTCTTACTGCGCCCCCAAGACCGAGCAAGCATGCTCTTTTCACTCTTTTGTGCCGTTATGTTTATTCAGTCCATATCCTACCGGCACTGGCTCACGCTCATTTGGCTCCATGAGGCAACGGAGTTTAACTTTCTTTTTGAACTCTTTATGATGTCGGTGGGTGCTTATTTTGGAACCGGCCTCTTTGTGACCTTTGTAGCTCACCTTTTTCCCGAGGAATTCCCAAAACGATTTGTGCAATTTGTTTGGACAACCTGCTTGGTTCTGTTTGGACTCAACGTTGTGATGGGGCCTGCCGAGGGTTCAAAGCTTACACCTGCGTTTCTGGCACTTTTTGGCATTGTGGGCGTTCCGCTCCTTTACTTTTTGATCCGCGCCGGCCTTAAACAACGCATGGGCGCCATCTGGATTCTGGGTGGATTTCTTGCCCTCATGCTGGGCACACTTCACGATGTACTCGCAGCCCAACAATTGTGGAATGGAAGCCTGATCCTAACTCCTTTCGGACTGCTGGGATTTTTCTTTGCTCAAAGTGTTATCCTATCCAAAAGAAATGCATTGGCTCATGCTCAAGCCGAACACCTCAGTGAAAACTTGCAGACTGAGGTAGACGAACGCACTCAACGGCTCGAAGCCAAAACTCTTGAGGCACTGGAGGCTACACAGGAAGCCCTTGCTTCAAAACTTGAACTTGAAGAAGCCAACCGCCAACTTCTAAAACTCGATCAACAGAAGACCTCATTTTTCCAAAGTATCTCCCACGAACTTCGTACCCCGCTCACACTCATCCTAGGCCCTCTTGAGGAGCAGCTTCGACAACAACGTGAGAATTCCAATATCCAAACAGCAGTAAAGAACGGTCGAAGACTGCTTCGGTTGGTCAATCAGCTTTTGGACTTTCAAAAAATTCAAGCCGGTCGAAAAACATACCAACTCACAAATGTCGATTTAGGAAGATTTCTTTTAAACTGCGAAAGCTATGTGAAAACTGCTTGCCAAGTTCGCAATATAGATTTCAACATTAAACTTCCTTCCGATGGTAAGAGCATCCACGCAAAAGTAGACCTCGACGGGTTGGAGAAAATCTGTTTCAACTTTCTAGCCAATGCACTTAAATTCACACCTGACGGAGGTTCCATCAATCTGGAGTTGAGTGAGCGTGAAAACCACGCCCACATCCGTGTGACCGACAACGGCCCCGGTATCGCCACTGAAGATCAAAACAAACTCTTCAAACTTTTCGCTCAGGTTGGAAAGACAGCTGGCACACAAGGAACCGGCCTTGGCCTGGCCCTCGCCAAGGAGTTGGCTGAGGGGATGTCCGGAAGAGTAGGCGTAGAGAGCGAGATAGGCTCTGGGAGTACTTTCTATTTAGAACTGCCTCAGGCTGAACCAGAACCCACCCACGAGCGAGAACCCGCTAACTTTGAATTATCAGGTGAATACTCGATCAAAGAGCTCATGCAGCCAGCCCAAGAACCAATCGCAGGTCGCCCCACTGTCCTTGTGGTTGATGACCTTGAGGACATGCGCAATTTAATCACTGCACAATTAACACGGGCCAATTACCATGTTGTGCAAGCCGTTGACGGCCTTGGAGCTCTTGAGTCAGCCAAAGCACACAATCCAGATCTCCTGATCACCGACTGGATGATGCCTAATATGGACGGACCAACCCTCGTGAAAGCATGGCGCAGTGACCCCAGCTTATCTGGTATCCCAGTCATCATGCTGACCGCGCGATCTGACTCCCAAAGTAAAATTGAAAGCAGTGAAGCTGGCGCAGATGCTTTCATTGGGAAACCCTTTCAAGATGTTGAATTGCTTGCGACCGCCCGTAATCTTTTGGCGCTGAAAGAAAATGAAAAACAACTGGCAGAAGCCTTTAAAAAGCTGAAAGAAACCAGTGAGCGCGAAATCAGACACTCACATAACCTACTTAAGCAAACTGAGAAGATGGCCTCTCTGGGCCAACTCATTGCCAGTATTGGACACGAAATTGCCAACCCAATTTCTTTGGTCAAACTGGCCGGTGATGAGCTTTCAGATCATGCTGACAGATTAGAATCCTCCATTCTATCTCTCTATGAATCTAAGCCAGACAAAATCGCTGAACAAACAGGACTGGCTGAACACGTTGATGAACTTCGGGAAAACCTCGGCCATATCCGAATCGCCGGAGATCGACTTGAAAATCTAAGCGATGCATTGCGTACGCAATCACGCCAAGAGGCAGAAAAGACGACCGACGTCGATCTCAATCAGCTTATTGATGAGAGTCTTCTGATCGTTAAAGGCAAGCTAAGCCGCTATCAAATACAATTTGAACCAAAAGAACTCCCAAGCGTCAGCTGCATCCGCAGTCAAATTGGACAAATACTGATCAATCTATTGTCCAATGCCGGCGATGCGCTTGAAGCGCGAAGCGACAAGGCGCGGGAGCAAGGAGAGCGATTTCGAGGGCAGATTATCATCGACGCATCCCCAGAGGCTTTGGATGGTAAGCCGGGCATAGCAATTAAAGTTGAAGACAACGGCGTCGGAATCCCTCAACACATTCAGGACTCAATCTTTGATGCTTTTGTAACGACTAAAGCAGTTGGGGTTGGTACCGGACTTGGATTGATGCTGAGTCAAAGAATCATTCAAGAGCATCAGGGACTTTTGAAATTCGATGTCAATCATCAACCCGGTGCAGTATTTAGAGTATGGCTGCCCATGGGCAATGAAGATTAACCCGAAATCTTGTAATAAAAAGAACTTGCACCCACACGAATCTCGTCCCCGAGAGCAAGGTCCTTCTCCCGGACCATCTCCCCATTGACCCAGACAACTTCGGAATTGCCCGATACTCGCTTCACCCGATGGGAATCCCCATCCCAAAAGAGGTGCACATCCGCGGGCCCATTTACCCCATCGCAGGGAATTCCACCGGCACCAAAAGTATGGTGCATTTCCCCGAGAGCATAAGCAACAGTTTCATCATCTCCGCGAACCAGAACCGTACTGTTGCGCAACGAGACGTGCTGCATAGCGTCCATGAGTGCTTCAGGACTTAACATCCTGGTCCCGCCTTCAACTTGTTCGGCCGCCTCTTTATCGCAAACGTCGTAGCTCTCCATCCAAGACAGCGACTGCTTGCTGTTCTCCATTTTGAAAACCAAAAAGAAATCACCAATATGAATGACGTCATTGGGCTTTAAAACGTACTCCTGAATTGGTTTTTCTTTAACAAGCGTTCCATTGGCACTGCCAAGATCCGTCAGAACAAAATCTCCATTTTTATATTCCAACTTTGCATGCTGACGACTTACGGATTGGTGAGGCAATTTAAGGTCAACCGTAGCCCCTCTGCCCAAGATAATTGATGGCTTCGTCACATCGAAAATTCGAGATGGATAACGAACCTGCTGAACCACAAAAAGAGCAGCGAAACCAGGTCCAGAGCTTTTCACCACTTGAGGTGGCGCAACCACATTCGGTGCCGCGGCAATAGGTGGTGCCGCTGCCGCCTGTCCCACAACTTGTGGCGGGGGAACGATTTGTGTAGGCGTTGGCCCGATGGCCTCC
>CAZZDT010000079.1:0-9349 GCA_964652435.1 uncultured Bdellovibrionales bacterium | reverse complement strand
CCCGCCAAAATCAGCACAATAAAAACAATCACCTTACCATTGGTTGCCCAGTCTCCCCCGCCGGTGCTCTTGCGAATCAATGACACCGAATAAAGAACAATGGCGGCCACGGCAAAAAGCAACGCAGTGCTGCGGCTGCCCAACCATTCAGGTGGCGTCATCCCCAGAACTTCGAGAATACTTTCAACAAGCAAGGCTCCATAAGCGGCAAAACCAAGTGCATAAAGAACACCGGCCACAATATAGGCAAACCACATAAACCAGCCCACGCCGAACGCGGCTCGAACTGATAATACTTTCTTGGCAAATGTGTAGGCGCCGCCCGACTGTGGAAACGATGTTGAAATTTCAGCGAAGCTCAGTGCTGTAAGCAATGCAATCAGCCCATTGAACAAGAAGGCCAACATAGCAGCCGGCCCCGTTGCCTCAAAAGCAACACCGGCCAGAACAAAGATCCCACCGCCAACGATAGCGCCGACACCAACGGTGGTAGCGCCTCGTAAATCCATCGTGCGGCTCTGGATCGTTCTATTGACTGACATCTATACAACTGTATGCACGGATGCCCATTATTCCAAATAATAAAAAAAACCGGCCTCAGATCCTCTCAAGGACCCAAGGCCGGCCATCATAAACAAGGTAGAAACCTAAATTTAAGGCTCTAGATTCTCCCAAAGCTTATCCAGTGACCAATCGTAACCCAAAGTGGTTTCGATAATGGACAATGTTCCGTAAGCCTGAAGAATGTAGTGACGGTCTCCACGTTCATCAAAGATTTGTGGTCCCGCTGCACCATTAAGATAAACAGCATCTCCCGCATCAATGGCCGCTTTCGCTGCAACAAAACCATCGGAGTTTGGTGAAATCGCCGTTCGAGAAGAACTCTCGCTTGGGTCAAACTTGAACGTCTTCATGCCTTCATAAACAGCTTTTTGAGTCATGCCGTGGCCACCAGCGTTACCTTGAAGCAGCGCCAAAGCAATTTGGTACATGCAATCGGCGTGCATCGGTGTAAACGCACTGGCGTCATTGAGAGGATCGCCGGTGGTAGCCTTGAGACGATCTGTCCAAGTAGATGAGTTCGTCGCGGCCGCACCACCATAATAAGGTGTGGTAGCTACAACTTTGTTGTCCTCATCTTCCAACCAATCGGAAAAGGTAGAATCAACACCATCAAAAAAGTCATCACTGAGCATACCGTCGGTTACAACCAATACGCCGCTGAATTTCGCGGTCAAAGCTGTGATGACTTTACCGGCAGCCAATGGCAAACCAATCGCAACCAATGCCTGAGGTGCGGGAGAAATGGCATCGTACAAGTCTGTAACCGCAGTGACGTCACTTGCACCCATCTCACCGGAAACACCACCTGGGAGCAACGCGATATTGCGTGTGCCACCGTCGGCAAGGTTTTCCAAAGCAACTCTAAAGTCATTTGAATAGCTGTCATTCGGGTCATAGAGAATTCCAACCGTGTCGGCATCACCGGTGGAATCCTTCAACACTTCCCAAACAACCTTGGACTGAAGCAAATCATCCGCAACAGCTCGGTAAAGAGAATCGTTGTCGTCGGCCATTGGCTTACCGGCATCATTGGCCGCCGGTCGGTTCTCATTGAGGTTTACCGACGTACTGGTAGAAGATCCACTGCAGTGAATGAATTCCCCGGTACCAGCTTGCTCCGAGTTGGCTTCGCCTGATGGTCCAATGGTTTTGTTCGTTGCCCGAATAGCTGCACGTGCGCTGCTGGAATACTGACTGATCAAGCCAATCGCTCCAGAGTTAATCAAACTCGTGGCCGAATTGAACCGCTGCGTTGCAGTGTCTTCGCCGCCAAAAAGTTCTTCCTGGACCACAATGCAATTGCCTTCACCGAGTGCTCCAGAGTCATTGATGTCGGTAGCCGCCATACGGATGGCTTCAACCTCATTCAAAACGCCGCCAGTTTCCTCGTACATCACACCCACGGTTAATTCCGTTGTACAGCTATCGGTGGTTCCACCGTTCCCGTTGCCGTTGTTGTTGTCATCCTCTGAATCGCCGCCGCAAGCGGTCACCAGCAACACGCTGGATGCTAAGACTAAGAGTTTAAATGCCATTCTTTTCATTTGTTTTCCCCCGGTCCCGAATTTCCCCCTACTGAAAATACGGGTTGTTCTTCTGATTTAGAATTTCTGGTTGATGCCTAAGAATACCCGCCGTGGTTCTCCAGGCAGGTCGATCCCGTACGACATTTGATAACCGGGATATTCGTATTCTTCGGCAAGTAAATTGCGAACCGTAACATTGAACGTTGTTGGCATATCATCGCCAAAAATATTCAATGCATACGACGTTAGTGAAACGTTCATTAAATTGTAAGCAGCAAGCGTATAACGCTCAGTATTCATTTCGTTGACACCCGGCTGGTTAAACGGAAAGCCCGTTCTTTCCCCGATGTGCTGGTATTCGATGTTGAGATAGCTTTTTGCGAATGCCACATCCACCGTGAGGTTTGCGTTAAGCATAAGTTCCGGAAACGCTACGGTCTCCGAGAACAAAAACTCTGTTCCTTCAGGAGGCAGGCGCTCACTGGACTGCTGGGAAAACCCAACTGAGAGTTCTACGGGTTCCCACCGGACATTCAGCGTTGCTTCCACACCCATGGTTTTTACGTCGAGTGCATTGTAGGCAATGATAAAGCTACCGGTTTTCTTATACCCGGTTTTGTTCACCACATCGTTCATAAAATAGACAAGCGATAGGTTCACATGACCGTCGAGAAAATCAGCCCCTAACAAGAACTCCAATGAATTAACGTCCTGTGGCAACAACCCAGCAAAAGCCTGAATCGGCGTTTGGCCCGCAGGCGTTCCGTTGTTGTAAAGGTACGATGGAGCTGGTGCTTTAAAAGCCGTTCCGTAAAGAGCCTTTAAGTATAGGTTTTCAAGCAGCGTGTAGTCACCAGCTTTGCCCATCTTCTGCAAAAGAGACATCGTCAAACCAAAGCGGTAGTTCAAGCTGTTGTAACAAACCGAATTGCCATCGCAGAGTTCCAAATACTTATCGCCGACAAATCCCTTTTGGACTTTATCCTCATAGGCATCGAGCTGGTAATCTGACAGGTCTGGGCCGGAATACTCGTCATAGCGAGCCCCCACAATGAATCCCAAGCGCTTATTGAAAAGACTACCGGTGAGCTGCCCCAACACACCCACGTTGGATAAATCGCTTTCCAAATACTCGCGGTCACGAGGCCGCTCTTGATAGCTGATGGTGTCTTGCATCAAATCGGCAGCAAGTACCAAACTCAAATTATTGATAACCGTCACGCCATCTAAAAAGCCGCTGTCTTGGACCAAGGCATTTTCTAGAACGGTGAAATAAAGTTCACCCATGACATCCATACTGGTGTAACCGTAGTGACCACGGTTTTGTGTAGGAATTTGACCGTAGGTTTCTGTATCCAATCCCTGCTGGCGCAAACGCTCATTGGAGCTGGTACCACCTTGAGCAAAAGCTGCCCCAACAGTTAGGTCGAGAGAATCAAAGAGACTCAGTTCATAATCAATTCGAGTCGTTGTATTGTTCAGACCCACCCGGTTACCGGTGTTTCGTATCTTGCGGGTTCCATCTTCACCATCGGCCAAAGTAAAGCTGTCTTCATCGTATTGCAGCACAGACCAATCGGTGAAGCTACCACCACTGGTAAGGGACTGATGGTTGACCATAGCTTTTAGAAATCCGTATTTTTCATCTTCTCCCAAAAGTAGGTTACCCACATCCAACTTCATCGTCGCAACCAAAGACCAAGGCGTTGCATAATCATCATAGGACGAACGACTTAGCAGTTCTGCGTTCTGCTCTTGCCACTGCTCATCTTGATAGGTGATAGGAATGCTTAAACCGCTCCGGTTGGTTTCATTTCTTTGAATCGCAACGTAATACTCCGCCGCACCTACTTGGCGACCACCCTGCACGCCAAGGCTATAACTGTTTCTCCCCAAAGCCTGAGAGCCCTGAGCCCAAAACTCGCCTCCATTGGCGGATTCACCACTTCGCGTAATGACGTTCACAACCCCCAGGAACGCGTTGGCACCATAAAGTGCAGAGCCAGGTCCTCGAATAACCTCGATACGTTCGATGGATTTGAGCGGAATGAATTCAGGCCCGAGCCAATTGGTTGTCTCAATTCGAAACGAAACAGGCTGGCTATTGATCATGACCTTGATGACCCGGCTGCTGCCCCGCAAGCCGCCATTTACACCGCGCACACCCACGTCGGGAGAGACCCAATCAGTATTCACATAAAGACCAGGAACAGACTGCAACGCCTCGGCCACACTTTGATAACCACGCTGCTCAATTTGCGTGGCAGTGATGACAGAAATAATGGCCGGAGCTTCAGCTACGGTTTGTTCGAATTTGGTAGCCGACGTAACCGTGAGATCCAAACTCAACAAGGCATCCAAATCGAGATCGCCCAAAGTCCCCATGTCACCAAAATCATCCCCTGCATCTTGTGCCCACAAACCAGCCGGCATGCTCAACATGCCCACCAACAAAAGCACAACAATGCGAAGATTCGCCCCCAGATATTTCATATTCGTCCCCCAAAGATACCGGGCTTAAGACGGTAAATCTTAAGCCCCTGTTTCCCAGGTACAACGATAGTCAGAAGCCAAGGTCGACTCAATGATGTTTTGCTTGTCTTGAGCGCCCACGTAAATGACATAAAGTATTGAAATCAGGCTCAAATGGTCCCTGATGACCAGGCGAGGGGACAACATCCAAATCCGTGAAATGATGCTCGAGGTCCCAAGCTCGGAAAACCCCCAGAATATATGGGTTTTCCCGGAAAACCAGGATTTCTAGCTACAGAGATAAACGACTCTCATGGGCTTGAAATGGGCTCATCAAAAGGCATCGGTTTCTTACCTACATCAACTCCATTCCACGATCGTAGGCCAAAGCAACAAGAGTCCAAAAAGACTAATTCTCAAGCAAAACAGACTTGGGCAATTCAACCATTGAATCAAACGGTTTAATTCCAAACCCTTGGCTTGAAGCCCGAAAGTGATAAGAGCGACCCATGAATTCACGCCAAATCACCAAAACCTACCAAGACCCACTGGATTTGATTTGGACCAGCACCGCCCAAAAACTGGGAATGAAATTACAACGCTCAGGCGAAGTGTTTGCCGCCTGGGATGGCAAAGACACACTCACCATAGGACGCAGCGAAGATCTCGATCCAGACGACTCTTTGGCCCAAATGATTTTTCATGAGATTTGCCACGCCATTGTTCAAGGTCCCGAGTCCCTTCAGAAAGAAAATTGGGGACTCGAGAATATAGATGGTCGCGATGATATCCGTGAAATGGCCTGCATCCGCCTGCAAGCTGGATTAGCACAGCCCTATGGCCTTAAAGATTTTTTTGCCGTCACCACAGAGTGGCGTTCCTATCAAGACGAATTGCCAGAGAACCCACTCACCGGTGAACAAGACCCGGCACTCAACATTGCGCAAGAGGCTTACGCGCGAGCCACTCAGGGGCCCTGGGCAGACACCATCGATGCTGCCCTCAAAGCCACTCAGGCAATTGTCGCCGCCGTAAAACCATTCTCAAATCAGGAATCGCTCTATGACACTTATGACTAGGGCGCATACACCGTAACGTAAACCATACCGTTGTCTTCCTCGCAGACACCCGCACCCGTCTCCACCACTTCAAAACAAGTACAAAAGCCCCCTTCGGGCTCGCATTGATCTGGCAATGGCAAACACTGATAACTGGTTTGTCCCTGAGGCTGGCCGGGATAAACAGTTTGGCAATACTCTTCCCACATGGCGCACATCTGATTGCCACACTCAAAGACTCCTACCATCGTCTCATCATCGTGGTCATCGTGGTCATCGGGCCCATGGTCGTGATCAGGATGATCTGGACCACCGCCAGGGCCACCGGGGCCGCCTGGACCATCATGCTCGTCGCACTCGTCGATGCATATCATATGGGCATGTTCGGAAAGCTCCGCACACTCTTCTTCATTGCCCACTTCGTGCATACACATCCACATGATGTCTTCAGCGAAGTAATCGCACCGTTCCTCACAAGATAAAGGTCCAGGATGAGGACCTGGACCACCGCCCCAGTCGTTTTCTTCGTGGCAATGCTCAATGCAGCCATGGAACTCTTCAAAAGCTTCTTCGGTGCATGCATCATCGCCGCCCCAGCCATCCGATGCGTCCTCGGGATCCTCTTCTTCAGTTTCAGTTTCGACAGGATCCGCTTGGGGCTCTTCTGGTGGAGGTGGCATATTCCCTTCACCACCTTCACTGCCTTCCCATTCACCATCAGGGTCACACGCATAAAGATTCTCTTCTAGAGCCATTTCACAAGCTTGAAAGCACTCTTCGCCTGGACCGGGTCCGTCCATATTGTCTTCCCATGGATCTTGCTCATCGTCCCAATCATCGTCGCCGTCCCAATCACCGTCTTCATCGCCCCAATTCGGTTCGCCACCATCAGAACCAGAGCCCTCACCCGAGTCACCACCGGCTTCGCCGTTGGCATCTTCCGTAGCGGTGTCAGCATCATCCGAGCCCTGATCCACAGGTGCCGCCGAGGTTGAACCATTGTCCCCATCTTGGTTGTCTTCAGATGCCTCACCAGCCGACTCTGTATTTTCAGAGTCGGGAGTACCCGTGGATTCTTGCAAGTTCTCACAACCGGTCATCGCCAGTGCAAACATCAATACAAATGAAAACTGTGACAGACTTCTCTTCATGAATTTCCCCCATGTTCCGCAAAGCAGCAACTCATGAATGATACCCCATATCCATGAGAAGGCCAGTCTATTGAGGGATTTAAGAGCGTTTATGGGCGCCTTTGAATCCAACGTCTTCTGAAGAGTAAAAACATGGGGAGCAATAAGTAAATGGGAAGGCTACCGGTCATCACACAACCAGCACACCCACCGCTTTCGGGTGATGGCTCTGAAGACGCAGGTTGCGATTCGGGTTCAGGACTTACGGAAGTATCCTCTTGCTCTTGCGTGGGCTCTTCCACTTCTGGCTCAGCGTTAGAATCCGGCTCGGGCTCGGTCCTGGCCGAGTTGATGAACAAGTTTGGTGCGTCTTCGCCTTGCTGACTATCAAAGACCGCAAAGTTTGCAGCGTTTTGCAAAGTATCCCGAGTTGCCGCATCGATGCCATCAGGTGCCCACTCTAGAGCCTCTAAACGTTGCCCCGTCAATGAAGCATAAATCGTACACGCTGTGAGGTAGGTTCCAGCCAGAGCAGGATGGGAGCCATCGCCGTTGTATAATTTCCAAAACAACCCGTCTTCATTTAAGGGTTCTTCACCCGCTGCCACAAGATCATCGTAGACTTTTTCAAAGGCCAGACCTGCCGGAATAACGGTAACCGGTCGCATTTCTGTGGACGTCGAAAGAGCATATTGAAAATAGCCATCCTTCAGGTGAGCCTGCATTGTTTTAAAATCAGGGTAGCGAAGAGCATTCTGTGAATCACCACTTCGGCGTCCCCAAGTCATCAGCGCCAAAGTGTGAGCACCATTAGATTCCACAATTTGATTTAACCCGACAAAGGCAGCAGCACTTTCTTGATACATAGGATTGCCCTGGGGAAAGCCTGGGATTTGGCTTTGCTCTTGAAGCATCACGGCAAAATAAGGTTCACCCAAAAGCTGACTTCTTAATGCTGTATCACCGTTGGTACCATCGGCCTCGGCTAAATGCTGCACAAAGCGGGCACCACCCACTGCATGGCGGCTGGCTCTCACCGAGGCCCAATCACCAGATGCTTTGGCCATAAGTTGAGCTGTCATCTGGTCTAGGTCATTGCCATAGGTATAACTGTTGCCAATAAACAAAAGTCTGGGGGTATCGGCCACAGCGGTTGAAATAAAACTCAGAGTCAAGAACGCAATCAAAACCATGGGTGGTATAAACGCTCTTATCGTACTCATAGTGAAGTCTCCCTTAGACAAATCAATAGGCAGACCTTAACGAACTTTAGGTCAACTCGGCGACCTAAAAAAACAAGGCCGCTAAACTGTCTGCATGACGGCGCCCCTCAGGCGTCGCACGAATCCAATGAGGTTCATCAAGCAACCAACCACGGGCGACTCCCTCCGACTGGGCAGCAGTGATCTCGTCCAGAAAATCACTCTCTAGCCAGGGCTCTAACTTGAGTCCATCTAAGAGTCTCACACCCGTCATCACCCGCTCATTAAAGAGCTGACGTTGGTCCAGAGCATCACAGAACTCGGTGGTACCATCTTGCTGCTGAGGCAACGAAGACCCATCGGACTGCATGGCCTCAAAATAGACTTCCGGCACTCTACGATTTTCCCAACGGTGGCCCCCTTGCCACCGATCTCGGACAAAACTGTGCGCCCCGGGCCCGAGACCAAGAAACGAACTGCCCGTCCAATAACGCTGATTATGGCGAGAGCGTTTACCTGGCTGAGCGAAGTTACTTACTTCATAATGCTCGAACCCCAAGCGCTGCATGCTTTGCTCAATAAGCAAAGTCATCTCTAAGATCCGGTCATCATCAACTTCAGCAAAACGCTTCTTCTCAAGATAACGAGCATAAGGTGTACCCTCGTGAAATGTCATCTCGTAAATCGATACATGATCCGGCTCCAAGGATTCGATGCACTCCAAGTCAGCTTTCAGATCCTTTAGAGTCTGCCCCGGCACTCCAAAAATCAAATCCAAAGAAATGTTATCAAATCCAGCCGCACGACCTTGCTTGAAAGCCACCATACTCTCATCCACGGTATGGTCACGCCCTAGAACTTTCATAAGACTTGCTCGAGTGCTTTGCCAGCCCAGGCTTAAACGGTTGATGCCAGCTTCACGCCAAGCATCCAAAGCACCGTCGGCAATGGTTCCTGGATTGATTTCAATGGAAATCTCCGCATCTTCTTCCACCGTCAGACGTTGGTCGATGGCACGAAGAATGGCCTTAAAAAATGTTGCCGGGGCCAGAGATGGGGTCCCACCGCCAAAATAAATCGTGCCCACAGGAGACGCTTCAAAAAGGGGGGCTCTTCGTCTTAAATCACGTTCCACACTCAAGACCATCTGAGTCCACGGATGCTCTTTTCGGGCGTAAACATTAAAGTCGCAATAAGGGCAAATCGTTCGGCAATAAGGAACGTGAACGTATATGCCGCAAGAATCCATGGGAGATGTCTCAATTCGCTTCAAGAATGCTCAGCTTACCCAGGAGCATCACAATACGTGCCTGCTGCATGGCATCGCCATCCGCAAGTTTAATGTGCGTGGCGTCCGCATTCACTTGGTTCCAGGTGGGATCAAGGGTGTACCATTT
>CAZZDT010000078.1:0-9367 GCA_964652435.1 uncultured Bdellovibrionales bacterium | reverse complement strand
GCGGAAGGGTTTTCCGCTTTCGAGGCTGTCGGCAAAGCGCCGAAGCTTCGCGGCCATTTGAGATGGAGTGTAGCCTTTTTCTAGATCTCTTTCTTTTTTGTTCTTCTTCTTTGCCATGGTCATGACTCCAGTTTGGGTTTGGATTGATATAGCGCAGTCATTCGTTCATGGATACCCGTGGGCTAAAAACAGCTACATCGACGATTGGACCATCCCTTCGAGACCCAGTTGGTCGATCTTTTTTGGACGATTTAGAATGCTCTTGGTGAACGTTTTCGCGAGGGTTTTATCAAGTTGATTTGAGGCAGCTCACGCCGAATTGGTTTTACGCCTTGAATGACACCTAAGGTGAGTATTTGCCTACATTTCTAAAGGGTTTTATTCAAAGGATTATTTGAATTGTGTGATCCAGATCACGAGGTCCACTGTTGGATGCTTGTGTAGGTGATTTGTTGCCGTTGGTTGTACATGTCTCATATTGGGATAGGTGTTTGGAATGACTTACTTTATTCTCTTCTTCTCCCTTTCCCAATTTTAGGTCTGAACGTACACTAGATCAGGGTTAGCTGATAAGTGGGGGAGACTTTCAGATGGGTTTAAGAGTTCTTGTTTCAGTATTGTTTCTATTTGCGACAGCATGTTCTGCACCTGTCTCGGAACCGGGGCAAAGTCCTGATGGTTCGGTAGACGATGTGGGAGAGGTCAATCAGGCCACATTGCCTGGCGGTGATGTGGACGATAAACGCGATGCGATTCCGGTGGATGGACTTGAGGTTGATATGACCAACCCAGGGGAAACGGAAGAGCCACGAGAAGAACTGTTGATGCCGGAGGAGCCGCAGGAGCCCGAAGCGCCAAACTTACCTGACTGCCTTGACGCACCCGGTGCGACGGGATGCGCTGGTGAACCCATGGCGCCTCAATTTGATGATTGGCAGTGTCCTGATGGGTGGAGAGCTCTAGAAGTTAGTGAGGTCACAGGGCATTCTTACTGCGTACCTCCGCCGACTTCAGACTGCCCCGAAGGTGACTTTGCCGAGTATACCGGTGACGGTGAAGTCATTTATGTGAAACCAGGTGGCCCTGATTATGATTGGTCTCTTGATAATTCATTGGGCTTTTCTCCTGCAAATGCGGTCGGGACTTTAGGTGCTGCATTGGACCTTGTGTACGACTATGAGAATTACGGAGGTCTGGATATAGAAGCTGTGTTGGTTGCTAAAGGAACTTACGAGGGCATTGTCTATCTTGATCAGGATGTTCGAGTGATTGGTGCGTGCCCACAAGAGACGACTTTAGCCGCTGATACGCCTGATGATTTTACCCTCCTGATGTATGACGATGTTTCTACTTCGTTCGAGAACTTTTCTATTGGAGGAACAAATCTTGGCGTTAAAATTGTGGGAACCAACGATGCCAAACTTATCAACGTTGAATTGAATGGTCAGATGGTTGTTGTTGATGATCGGCTTTCTTACTCGAACCCTACCTTCGTAGCGACACAGGCGTATCTAGAAGAAGTAAGGTTTGAGAATGCGAGTACAGGCATATTAATTTTAGGGAGTGATAGTGAGGTAAGTCTATCTAACGTTCAGATCAACGTAGCTTCGGCGGAAGATTCAGTTGGTGTTCTTCTGGGCGCAGGTCATTTGTCCTTGAACCAAGTCTCTGTTGCCGGAGGAGCCTATGGTATTTATCAAGAAGCAGGCAACTTAACCGTGTCAAAGGCTCGACTTGTAGGAAGTAGCAGCTCAATTGTCAGCTTCGACGCGGATGGGCTTGTATTGAATCAGTTGTTTATTGGAGAAGCTGAAAGGGGATTCTTCTCGCAAGATGGAGCCGGTGTTTCTCTTGCTGATGTTGTTGTTGAGTCTGAGGCTGAGGGGATCCACTTTTTTTACGGCTCTGGAACTGTTGACCGGGTGCACATCTCAGGAGCGGCATACGGTTTTACAAGCGATGGAGAGGATTCAATTGTTTCTGTAAGTGATTTAAGCGTTACTGATGCAGACCTTGCGGCTTTCGGTGTGCTTTATGGTGCCGAAGTGCAAGCTGAGCGTGTGCGGTTGCATGACAATTTCGACGTTGGTTTGGAACTGTATGGAGCAGCTACAACGATGAATGCAACTGACCTTGTTATCGACAATACGATGCCGCTACAAAATGCTAGCTACTGTGGATGCATGGCTCCTTACTTGGGTTGGTTTGGATATGGTGTCTACATAGCCGACGGCGGTCAGTTGGTTGGCGACCGCGTCACCATTCGTGACAGCCATGACAGCGGTATCTGGGTTTATGGCGACGATTCTGTGGTCGATGTTACTGAGTTGTTGATTGAAGACACCCACGCCAGCGGCGGCCAGGGCGGCGGCTTTGGCATTTACGCCGTTGAAGACTCTCAGGTCTTTGTTGACCTTGGAAAGATTCAGCGTTCTGCGCGTGAAGCTCTTTATGTGGCTGATTCATTTACCCAGCTGCAAGATGTGGTCATTGAGGATACCGGTTTTGGTTTAGACTTTACCGATCCGGAAATGTCCGAAGAACAATTGGATACATTCGGCGGCAGCGGTAAGGCCATTGTTGGTTTGGACGGCGCTTATATCAGCGGTGTTCGCGTGGTAGCGAAGCGCGATAAGACGGCTGGCGTGATGTTAAGTGGTGTTGGTACCATGGGGATTTTCTCTGACTTAAGCATCTCGGATGTTGAAACCGGCGGTATTGCAGAGTCTGGCCAAGGTATTGTGGTGACCGATGGTGCTCGGATTGAAGCTGAGCGTGCCAAGATTGATATGACCCGCGATGCGGGTGTGTGGCTACAAGGTGAAGGCACCACGGGCGTCATGTCCAATGTGTATATCACCCGCTCCAAGCGTGATTACGTTACAGCGGAACGTGGCAACGGTATTCATGTTACCGGTAAAGCCAAGATTGATTTGACGGTGGGCAAGATTGATATGAGCGACGGCAGCGGTGTGGTGGCCATGGGCGAAGGCACCCGTGCCGAGCTTGAGGAGATTCTCGTCGTTGGTAAGCGCGATATCCAAGAAGGTTCTGTGGAAGAGGTTGAATCAGTGGAATCTGTGGAATCAGTGGAGTCCGTGGAGTCTGTGGAGATGGGTGAAGACGGACTGGCGGTTGTTCACGGTGCTCACGTTTCCATGACCCGCGGTGTCATTATGCAAAGCGCCCGGGTCGGTGTTCTTATCAGCGACGATGAATCGCTGGGTATGGGTTCAGTAGCCGAGCTTCAAGAAGTTCAGGTGGTAGAGAACAACATCGGTTTCTGCTTTAACTCAGAAACCTTCAGCGTTGAAAACAGTTTCAGTGAAGTGAGCAGTGAGAACAACGAAGTGGAGTCTTCGGTGGAAGCCGTAGAAGTTCAGCCTCAAGGGGCTGTGGAAAGTTCCATGGCTTCAGTTGAGCTCTCAGCTGCACAAACCAATCGTCAGCAGTAAGGCTGGCTAAATCCGCATAAGCGGGATTCAGCAAAGGGCGGTGGAAGCTATTCTCGGGAAGGCTTTCACCGCTTTTTTGTTTTAAGCTTTACGACAAGGCGTGTTGTTGTATTCGCCATCTTCATCCAGAGTTTGGCTATCGAATGGCCGAGAGAGACTTCCCAGCATGGCGCCTTTGGGAAGGGTGGTTCCACCTACCAGATAACCCGACCAAAGCACGCTGCTGCCTTTCTCAAGGTTAAGTGGCTTAAAGGAGATGTTTCCATTGGGCAGTTCCGAGTGAGCAATCAATGCGGCGCCTTCGTTAACGGTTACACCTTCTTCAAGGTTGAGGTAAGGCAAATCGCTCATCCCCACGCCGTGGTCTAAATAAACACTTTGCTGAATCTTAGCTCCCAGGATGCGGCCGATGCTGGTTTTGAAATGGGTTCCAGAAAGCATATCTGTAATTATACTTAATGGAATCATGTGAAAGAGGCTGGTTGCCCAAACACCCAGCAGAGGATTTTGCCGGCTGATGCCTTCTTCTTGAAGGGCAGGGCTGGCGTCTACCTCGCGGCGTAGCCTTTGCGCCATGGTTCTTATGATGGCCGTAAAAATACCCATCACGCCAAGCCAGCTGCCACCCAAGTAAATGCTGTAGCTTAAATGACTTGGAAGCCCGGCAATGGCTGGGATGCTGGCCAGCCAAGTTGTTGCTCCAGAGCCCACGGAAACAATTAAGGTAAAGAGAATGTAGCGGTGCAGGTCGGCCATGTTGTTGAGCCGCTTTAAGCCAGCAGGATCCACGGTGAAGGCATCTGGGTCTACATCGCCCATGTTCACGGGCACTTTGCGGGCGGGTACACCAATCAAAGCTCCTGCTTCGGTTTCGGTGCAATCTGCCGCTAGAGTTGAGCATGCACCCACCAAAGTAAGAGGCGAAATGATTTGGGGCGCCGCCAGCGTGCTGTAAGCACCCACGTAAGAGCCCTTGGAGAGCGTGATGGGGCGCAATACGCGCCGGCCATTTTCAATCCGCGCCAGCTCCAAGAATGCAGCCGAGCTAAAGAATGTTCCGTCTTCGCGGGTAAACAAGTCCGCGTAGGCAAGATCCAAGAAAGATTCATCGGTTACTGTGTGGGGATGAATCTTGGCCCCCATCCAGGTGGAAAAGCGCCAACGCATGGGGCGCGGCCAGAGCCAAGAGAACACGCGGATGATAGCCGCCAGATTGCGGGTCAACGGCAGGGCAAAGGCGTGGTCTTCTTCGGTGTCTCCGTCCTTGAGAGAGCCTAAGAAGATGCGTTTCACGGCCACGGTAACGATACCCATCAGCACGGTCACCAAAAGCCACGCTGGATAAGCAAAGATACACATGAGCCCCAAGGAAATGGCTGTATGGTCGATGGCCGGTAGAAATCCAAGCAGCGCCTTCGTACCCAGAAACATTCCCGCCAGAGAGAATGGCCAAATCAGAAGCGCACTCAAGAGATGGGTCATTCGCTCCGTGCTGGATACACGGATGGAGCCATTGGCTTGTTCTGTGTCGGTTGCGGGGATACCACGGGCCACTTTCTTTTCGCCCACTTGGTGACCCATACTAAGCACGGCGTGGGTATCGAGAAGCGCACCGTCCTCTAGGGTGGCTCCAGGTTCCACGATACTCCGGCTCCACACGGCGCTTTGGTTGCCAAGGGTAGTGGGTGCCAACACCAAGTATCCATCGACAAACATATGGGCTCTGACGCGGCCACGGCTTCTCACGTAAGCTTCGTTGCCCACCTTGATTAAATCGGCATCAATCAACGAAAAGCCTGGTGTAGAGCCACCAATAGGCGTGGTAGCGCCGGACCCAATGTTGCCGCCAAGAGAGTTGAGCAACCAGGGTCCCAATGCGGTTTCATTGAACGGCGCCCAGACCGTTTGCTGACCGAATCGCAAGAAGAGGTTGCCAAGCCACCAACGTAGATGGGTGCGGCCATAGAGTGGATAGCGACCTGGGCGAAGCTTGCCCACCAAAATGTGTTTGGCCAAGACCGCGATGCTGGTAAACGACGTGGTGAAAATAAGATAGCCCAATGGTATAGAGACAAGCGACTCAACCAAAGGCGTAGTATTGAGATGCGAGAGTCCCCAAAGCATCAGCTTCGTGCATGCGCCCAGTGAGAGTGCAAGACCAATCAAACCAAACAACTGAACGAATGATGCGGCAACTCCAGGGAGAGACTCTTCCTCGCTCTCGGGCAGTGAATCCATCACGGTACGTCGTGACGGCCCCGCACCTTTATCTGGGTTGGCCTGTGTTGATGCGTGCCCGGTCGAAGTTGATTCAGGGGCTGCTTGCGTGGTTTCGCCTATGAGTTGCGCCAAGAAGTCGGCCAGCTCACCAATGGTTTCCATTTGCAGAAGGACCAAGATGTCTACTTCGTCTCGCAGCTCTGGTGGCAAACGGGTGGCAATGGCGTTGGCCAGCCGAGCAAAGTGAAGAGATGAGAGCTGAATATCGCTCAGCTTGGTTGCTTCGCTGAGTTCTTCTGGAAGCTCGTTGTCAATCACGTTGCTAAGCAGTTGAACCAGGTTGCGAACCACTTCTTCGGGCTTTGTGCCAAAACCTTCAGCGGCTTCGTCTTCGGGACGCTCTTCAAACGGAGCGTGCAGGGCGATGGGGGGATTGAGAATCTCGGCGCTTCGTCCTGGGCCTACCAAGCGATTCACGGTTTCCAGTGCACTCACGAGAGCATCTTCGTGCAGGGTTAAGCCCCGGCTCCAGCTTCCGCAGTAATGCACGCTCTTGCGGCCTTGGAGATCCGCAAGCTCTTTACGCAAACGCTGCGTTTTGGGCGTGACCTGTACATGTTCGAAAGCGAAATCGTCTGGTCCAGGATTCGCTTCGGCGGCGGCGTAGTTGTAGATGGCGTAGATGGGTGTTTTGCCATCTCGGGTGCATTCTTTGTTGATGACCATGGGCAAGGTTTGGCTGTAGTCGCTTATTTCCTGGCCGGCCGGTGGAATTTGAATGGTTAAGAGTTTTTCGGTGTCGAACCCAAGGGGCGACTCTTTACGGATTTGCACCACATTGACGGTATGATGAAACCCACCCAACACCTCGGTTTCGCTTTGGCTGGCATGCTCTCCTAGAACACTTAAGGCATGTTGAGGTTGAATGGCCAAAATCAGATGACCTACCTGGAAGTTCTCGTCTGCGTTGTCTTGATTGGTTAACGTAATAGATTTGCCGGACCGCGCGGTGGTGGAAACTGAAATGCCGGTTCGAATGGTCACGCCTTTTTGTTTTAGGACGGCCTCAAACCTAGACATGTATTTTTCGTTGTTCACCTTGAGCAGCTCAATGGCTTCGGCATTTTCTCGGGCGGCATTGTTAAGCCACATCCAAGCAAGCAACCGGGCAGGGTAATCGAGATAGTATTGGAGTGGATGACCGGCAAAGTAATGGATGGCGCCGCCAGCAAACCAGGTGGCTAAAAACTCACCGGAGAGTCCAAGCTTTGCGATCAACTCGCCTACGGTTTCACCGTCTGCTTCTGGGCGGTCGAGTGCTTGGGTAAGCGCTACAATAAAACGTTTGGCTTCTTCTTCGGTTTCACTTGTCGGCAGTGTCCAGCCTTTGCCCTCGCGCCACCAGCCCACAAAAGGTGAGTCCATCCAGTCTTCGCTTTGGCCGTGAGATTCTGGCTCAACATCAAGGGCGTCTAACAAGGCAATCAGGTTGGGCCATTGGGCTTTTCGAAATGCCCCGAAAGCTGGCTCGCGCATATGCTGGCCACCTAAGACTTCTTTGTTGCAGGCGTGGCCACCCAATGAACTGGAGCGTTCGAATACGGTGACCTGATAACCCATATCAGAAAGTTCCAGGGCAGCACGCAGTCCACTGGCGCCACCGCCCACCACTGCCACTTTCATATTGGTGGGAACATCATGGGGGAGCTTGGCGGATTGAGGTTTTTGCACATGCCGATAAATCTCACGGCGCATCCGGTTGAGCCGCCCCAATGGAAGATAGGTGGCATCGCTTACTGAATAGGGATGAAAACGTAAGGCATCGTCGTGGGCTGCTTCTACGGTTTGCGCGGGGATGCGCAATTCACCAATCACGCTGTAGGGTGTGGTCCATTCCACCAGGGTATCGTATACGGGTGTGATGTCGGGGTGGGATGCTTTTTGAATGGACAGCTCAAGAACCACATCTTGTTTTGCGTGGGTTAAGAGCAGAGCCAGGCGCTTGGCTCGGGCTTCTTGATCCCTGGCGGCGGCTTCTTCGAGATTTTCGTATTGGGCAAGGTATTCGCCGCTTAAGATTGCCTTGGGTGTTTGACCGGCTGCCGGTTGAAGGCGAAACTTCACTGCTTGTTTGTTTTCCCAGCCAAATGCACTGATGGTGTAGTAGGGCTGCAGAAGCGCGTCGGAGCCGCCGTGCTCTTCGTTTTCCGCCGCAGAGTTGACCAGCTTGACGGCGTCGTTGGGAATGGTGGTGGTGGTTAAAAAGAGAAGGTCATGCAGTGTTTTGCCATCGCGATGAAACTTCAATCCCAGTCCACCGGCACCAAACCGGGTGGAAAGCCGAACGATGGTGTCACAAGAAGCTTTACCTTTAGCGAAGACACCCGTTTTGGCGATATCTGGCTTGGGCGTGAAGTGGGCATTGAAGGTACCAATGTGAACATCTTGATCCGGTGTGGTGACTTGCCCATCGGCCGCATCGTACCTTTCGGTGAGTGCTTTAACGTCGTGGGTATCTCGTGACAGGTTGCTGCGCTTGTCGTGAAATGGACAACCGGAAATAGGTACGGTGGCACTTTGAATGGCGTCTTCACCTTTGCCATCAAGCAATGCGGTAATGAGTTCTACAAAGGGTTGGATCAGCAGCGTTGTTCCAGATGTTTCGTCGGCGAGGTCTTCGGACCATTGCCACTGACCTATGAAATCCCCATTGTCGCCTTCATTCAGCGAAAGCATCGTTCGCACGGTGGTGAAAGATGGCGCAGCTGCTCCATCGTCTTGAATGGCTTGAACCCGGTAATGGGAACCTAGGTCTTCGTTATCACTTTCGATGGCGATGGTTTGTTCCAGGTTTAAAATCACCTGATTCAGTTCGAGCAGTTCTGCTGGTCCCCATTTGAGTTCTTGCCACAAGAGGGCAAACGGCGTGGGATTGGCCAGGGCCTCGTAGAAGGTTGTGTGGGTTTGCGTGAGTGCATCGGTTAATGACTCTGCTGCGCATGGGATGCGTAAAACCATCGCGTCCGCAAAGCATCCAATGATGGGTTCAGTTTCGGGGCGACGGGCGGCAACCGGTAAACGCACCAGGAGTTCATTGGCTAAAGTGAGTCCACCAACTCTACCGAGCACTTGAGCATAGACTGCGGTAAAGAGAACGTTCAAAGATGTTTTGTGCTCTTTGGCAACCTGACGCAGGCCTTCAATGTCTTTAGCGCGAACGGTGAATCTTTCGGTGTACGCCCGGGCGCGAAGTTTTGTGGGCGGTGCCAAGCGAGGCAGGGGCCGGGCCAATTGCTGGTGCCAGTATTCCAACTGACTCTTCCATTGGTTGCTTTCTAGGTCTTCAGCTTCCCAGTACGCAGCATCGAGTTGCTGTGGCAGAGATGTGGCAACCGGCAGTGGATGGTCTCCGGGTGCAAGGGCATGTTTCACCCGCATCCAAAATTCTTTTAAGAGAAGTCCCGTGGACCAACCGTCGGAAATCGCGTGATGAACCACAATAAGCAAAATCGCACGTTTCGATGAGCGGCGAATCATCCGAACTCTTAAAACTCGCTCTGTGATATCGATGGGCGCATCCACCTGGGCCCTGGCCAAAAGGAGTGCCTCTCGGTCCGTCGACGCAGGAAATTCGAAGAAGGTGTGCTGGGGAAGTTCGCGCTGAACGGATTGCTCAAATTCCTGAGGGCCCA
>CAZZDT010000077.1:0-9401 GCA_964652435.1 uncultured Bdellovibrionales bacterium | reverse complement strand
GGGCTGGTGTTACTTTATGAATGCTCGCCATGAGTATGAATTCTTTTTCGATGTCGTTCTCTTACAAAACTTGATTGGTCTCTGTGTAGCATCTTTACTCTGGGCAATTGGCTGGTTCCCACTCTCTTTGTTTCTTCTTTTGCTTCTGGGCCACTTCATTGTTTTGTCGTCATCGATTTTCTTTGCTTGGCTTGAGACGCGCCAAGCCTAATGTTTGATCTCACCCAAGGCTCCGTGAGCAAAACGCTCACAAAAATGACTGTGTTCACCACTTTGGGCATGGTCTCTATTCTTGGATTTGCACTGGCCGATGCCTACTACGTCGGAATTCTTGGAAAAGATTACCTGGCCAGTATTTCTTATTGTGTGCCCGCTCTATTGTTCACCACGGGTATTGGCGTAGGCATTGGCATTGGCAGTGAAGCTATTTTGGCCAGGCTGGTGGGTGAGAATGCATTGGCGGATTCTCGCGAGTTTGCCACCATTGCGATGGTTTTTTCGGCTGTGGTCGCCGTCATGTTTGCCGGTTTAGGCTATGTGTTTTTAGATGCTATTCCAGTTTGGCTCGAGGCGGCACCCGAGCTTTATCCATTGATGAATCAGTATTTGTACATTTGGTTTTTGGGCATTCCTCCTTTGGTGCTGAGTTTAGTGGGCGGGAGTCTTGCCCGTGCTTTAGGTGATGCGCAAACGCCGGCTGTGGTCATGGTAACCACGTCGATTCTCAACGCTGTCTTAGATCCCATTTTGATTTTCGGTATTGATGGGTGGGTACCTGCCTATGGATTTGAGGGCGCCGCCTGGGCAACTCTGATTGCTCGCTCCATCGCTGGTCTTTGGGCGATTTATCTATTTGTCTTTAGGTATCAGTTGCTGAGTAGGACCATTCCGTCCCTCGGAAGAATCCTTCGAGACTCAAAAGAGATTTGCCGATTGGGTGCCCCCGCAACATTGACTCAATTGATTTTCCCCATGGGGCAAGCGTTCCTACTCAAGCTTTTATCAGCTTTTCCCGTAGCGGCGGTTGCTGCTTTTGGCATGGCTCTTCAGGTCGAAGCCTTTGGGTTTATCGTATTGATGTCACTCAGCATTATCTTAGGTCCTTTTGTTGGACAGAATATGGGTGCTGGAAACACCGAGCGAGTCCTGCGAGCGGTCAACGTGTCGTTGATATTCAATTTGTTCAATGGTGTCGTCTTAGCTTTGGTTTTTTGGTTTTACGGTGAACCTATCTTGAGCCTGTTTCACGATGATCCGGAGGTGATTGCCAATATGGTCACGGTTATGAAATGGCTAAGTTTAAGTTGGGTCTTAGAAGGTGTGCGACTTCTGGCGGCACCGGTCTTTACCAACTTAGGTACGAGTGTTCCGCCCATGGTTCTGGTGACGGTACGGTTTTTTGTTGTAGCCATCCCTTTGGGTTGGCTCTTACGTGAACCCTGGGGTTTTGACGGAGTGATTTTTGCGTTTGCTTTAGGGAATGTTGTCGCCGGCATAGCCTCATATATTTGGATGAAAAAGCGTCTGCCTAGCTAGTGGAATTGCCGCCTTACAAACTGTCTTCATCAACGTCTTTAGCAGACTGCCATAGAGAATATTCCTGAGGAATATTTTCTTGAAGAAATCGAAGTACATGCTCATTCACTGCTTCAGATGAATTCTTTTTCAACGCTTCTTTTACCATGGCCTGACAGTCTTGCAGGGAGAGTTCCCGAATAAGGTGCTTGATCCATGGGATAGAGCCAGCATTCATACTGAGCTCTCTAAATCCCAGTCCCACCAACACTGGCGCGCAGAGCAATTCCCCTGCAATCTCACCACAGAGGGTGAGGGGTTTGTTATGGCGCTTGGCCCCGTCGGCGATGATCTTCAGGGTACGAATCACAGCCGGATGCAGGGGTTGATAAAGGTAAGCCACACGCTGGTTGATCCGGTCGATGGCCAATAGGTATTGCATCAAGTCGTTGGTCCCTACAGACAAAAAGTCGCATTCCTGCGCGAGTGAGTCGATGACCAACACTGCGCTGGGCACTTCGATCATAGAGCCAAGTGGAATATCGGCTCGGAACTCTTTACCTTCACGCTGGAGCCTTTCAGAGACCTTGGCAATGACCTCTCGGGTGTATTGAATCTCTTCGATGCCCGAAATCATGGGAACAAGAATGCGTGCCTGACCATGGACGGAAGCTCGGAGGATGCCAGCGATTTGAGCCTCAAAGAGTTCAGGGTTGGCCATGGCGTAACGAATGCCACGAAGCCCCAATGCCGGATTGAGTTCGGGAGAAATAGGTGTGGCTTTAAATGCTTTATCGCCACCAATATCCAGGGTTCGAAACGTTACGATTTGGTCGTCCAACTCATCAAAGATACTGGCGTACGTTCGATAGTGAAGTTCTTCATCAGGTGCTGTTTCTCTTCTAACAAATACGAATTCGGTTCGATAAAGCCCAATGCCTTCACCGCCACGGGTAAAGACCGTGCTGCTTTCTCCCGGCAACTCGATGTTCCCGAGTATGCGGATGTCGGTTCCATCAGTTGTTTTAGCGGGAAGGGATTTTACCCGTAAGAACTCTTGGGAGAGGTTACCGAATGCATCGGATCGCTTGCGTGCTTTTTTGAGCTGTTCCGAATTGGGACGAAGAATCACTCTTCCTTTGAGGCCGTCGATGATGACGATATCCCCATGCCCGGCATCATTGAATATACCAGCACATGCAACCACCGCGGGAACGTCCAGAGAGCGGGCAATAATTGAAGTGTGTGATGTTTTACTCCCAACTTCAGTTGCGAAGCCGGTCACTTTTTTGGTCGCAAGTACAGCGGTATCAGCGGGGGTAAGATCGTGTGCAATAACAATGGTTCCCGATTGCAGGGATTGCAGCTCTTGCCCGTCGCAACCCTTACCCACCAAGTTTTTGACGATCCGCTCTCCAACGAAGTCGATGTCGTTGCGACGCTCTTTCATATACTCGTCGTTTGATACGTCGAGAAAACTACGCAACCTACTCATGACCTTATTCACAGCCCATTCAGCATTGAGGTGTTCTTCTCTGATGAGTTGGCATGCATCAGAAAGGAGAGTCTCGTCTTTGAGCATCAATATGTGTGCATCAAGAATAGCGTTGTGCTCTGTGCCTTCGATTTGGCTTTGGTCTTGTATTTTTTGAAGTTGCTCAATGGAGCTCGCAATGGCTTCAATCAATCGTGCTTTTTCGGTTTCCTCTTGTTGAGATTTGATATGGAAGCGAGGAACGCGAACTTTGCGTCGGTCAAGCAGATAAACCCGTCCAATGGCAATACCTGCGGAGGCGGGGATTCCGGTAAATGTCGCCGGGGCATCGGTCATATTTACTCGATTCCAAAGTTTTGCCGGATCAACTCGACCAATGAGTTGACCGCTTCGTCGGCATCCTTACCTTCGGCTGAAATATCGAGTTCTGCGCCGCAAGGAGCGGCAAGGGATAAAACACTCATGATACTCTTGCCGTTCGCTGTAAGCCCACCATAACGAATGGAAAGTTTACTTTGGTAGCGGGAAGCAAGTTGAACCACCGCTCCTGCTGCGCGCAGGTGGAGGCCAAGATTATGTTCAATGGTTACGCTTTCGCTCTTACTCATGACTTGCCTCCTTGATTGGTTGATTGTGGTACACCGAGTACTTCGCTGGCAATAACAATCGCACGGGTTCCGCTCTGCTTGATTTGTTTAGCGGCTTCAAAGAGATCGATTTGTTGGGTGCTGATCTGCAATGCCTTGATGAGCATGGGCAAGCTGGCTCCCGTGATGACTTCAACTCTGCCCGTATTGTGCTTGGTCATGCTCACCTGACTTGGCGTACCGCCGAACATATCGGTGAGGACAAGAACGCCATCGCTGGCTTTGAGTTTACCAATGGCATCGTCGAGTTTGTTCTCAAACTCCTCCGAACTATCACCACTTTCGACGCTAACGCTCATGACTGCTTCAGCTTGGGGAACAACCAGTCTCGCGGTGGTCACCAGTGCTTGGGCAAGTTCGCCATGGGCTGCAACAACGATACCGATCATTGTTCAGGCTCCTTTGTGTCTCTATGTCTAACGGTACAAGGTATTTCTTCTTGGGTTAATCGTCGGCTGATTTCCTCAGAAATGGCCACTGAGCGGTGTTGGCCGCCAGTGCAACCCAGAGCAACGGTTAAATACTTCTTACCCTCGGTTCTGTATCGAGGAATCAAGAATTTGAGTGCTCCGATCACGTGCTCAATCAGAGTTTGGCAGTCAGAATTGCTGAGAACAAACTCTTTAACGTCTGAGTCCATTCCTGTTTTCTCCCGCATCTCAGGAATAAAGTAAGGGTTCTTCAAAAAGCGAACATCAAAAACAAGATTGGCGGTGAGAGGGACTCCATATTTAAACCCGAAGCTGAGGCACTCCACCTTTAGATAATTATCTTCGATTTGGTCCGCAACTTGGTCCGCAACGATTCGACGCAATTCATGGGGAGTAAGACTTGATGAGTCGATGGTCTGACTGGCCAGCTCCCTTAGCGGCGCCAAGAGTTTACGCTCAGCTCGAATGGATGCACGAAGGCCGTTACCTTCGTCCATGGGATGGGGTCGACGGGTTTCAGAGAACCGGCGAATCAGAACTTCTTCCGTCGCTTCAAGATACACCACGTTGGTATTGTGTTGACTGGCCTTAAGTTCGTTAACCAAGGCTGGAAACGATTCCACAAAGTGTTTCTCACGGGTGTCCATCACCAAGGTAATTTTTTCAACTTCACCACTTTCCATAATTTGTTTAAGCAGAGGACGAACAAGGCCGGTGGGTAAATTGTCCACACAAAAGAAGCCATGATCTTCCATCGCGCGTTTGGCCGTGGATTTGCCTGACCCCGAGGGTCCCGTCAGTATTACAAGGGAAAGTCCCATTAGCTTTCCTCCTTCATACCCTGAGCACCCGCAACCTGAAGCCGTTCTTCAAGTAGAGCTTTAAACTCGTGAGCTGAGTTATGTCCTTGTGCTTTGAGAAGATGGTTTCGTGCGGCAACTTCGATGATGGATGCAACGTTTCGCCCAGGCCGGATTGGAATGGTCACTTTGGGGACGTGTGTCTGCAGAATCTTTTGAGTCTCTTCTTCAAGGCCTGTTCGGTCGTAGGTTGCATTGGGTTGCCAGTCCACCATGCTCACAATGAGATCTACATTTTTCTTTTGGCAGACCGATGCCGCGCCGAAAAGGTCTTTAACGTTGATGATTCCAAGACCGCGCACTTCCATATGAAGTCGTGTGAGAGGAGAGCCCATAGCAACGAGGTTGTAACCTTGCTGTCTCGCAATCACCATATCGTCAGCAACGAGTCGATGCCCACGTAGAATCAAGTCCAGTGCGCATTCGCTTTTACCAATTCCACTGTGACCGGTAATAAGAATACCGACTCCAAACACATCCACGAGAACGCCATGGACGGTCACCTCTGGACTTAAGTGCTCGTCGAGAAATGAGTTGATCCGGTTGATAAATACGCTGGATACAAGCCGGGTTAAGAAGAGAGGAACATTGTATTGCTCTGCTGCTTTGATCAGTTCGTCCGGAAGTTCCAGTGCGGTGGTCACAGTGATGCAACCAATGTTCCTTGCGAAGAGTCCATCTAGAGATTTGATGCGCTCGTCGGTGTTTAAGCTTTCAAGATAATTGATTTCGGTCTTACCGAGAACCTGGACCCGATTGGGCCGGATCGAGTCAATGTATCCGGCCAACGCGATTCCAGGCTTCTGAACACGGGGGTGTTCAATGATGCGGTCTAGGCCGCTTCGACCTGCAATGAGACTTACTTCAAGATTAAAGCTTTGGTCTTCGTGTATCGCGTTAACCGCAATCATAGCTTGCCTCGTTTAGTTCTGGTTGTCTTGTCGAATAAATACATCATAGAGTTCTTGGCTGTCTTTTGCTGCAATGAGCTCTTCGCGAAAGTCTCGTTCTTTAAGCACTCTTGAAATTCTCGCTAAAGCTTTGAGATGTATGCCGGCTGAGTTTTCTGGAACAAGCAACATAAAGATGAGCCGAACCGGTTGACTGTCAATGGCTTCAAAATTAACGCCCTGGCTTGAGCGTGCAAGGCAGGCGCATAAGTTTTTTAGTCCGTGAATTTTTGCGTGAGGAATCGCGACCCCATCACCAATTCCAGTAGAACCTAAGTCTTCTCGATCTAATACTGCATTGAATAAATGCTTAGCGTTTAGGACATCTATTTGTTCAACGCTGGATACAAATTCTGATATTTCTTTCAGAGCATCTCTTTTAGTGGTGGATTCAATATTTGCCAGGACGCGTTCTGGAGAGAGAAAGTCCGAAAGTTTCATGGCGGATCCTCAACTTATTCTTTCGAGTTCTATTGGTGGATTACTGCTTCTAGAAGCTCGCTTTAGAACACCTGTTTTCGTTTAGAAGAAGGCGGGATCTTCAGCATTTCTCGATATTTTGCAACGGTTCTTCGAGCAATCTTGATGTCGAATTCCTGCAGCATCTTAACGAGTGCTTGATCGCTAAGCGGTTTCTTTGGATTCTCGTTCGAAATAAGTTCTTCAATGCGATTACGAACCGATTCAGAAGCAATGGTATCTCCACCGGTTCTATTGATCGATGAATTGAAAAAATATTTCAGCTCGAATGTTCCTCGGGGTGTGTGAACGTACTTGTTCGTTGTCACCCGAGAGATGGTTGACTCGTGCATTTCCACATCTTCAGCCACGTCTTTTAGAATCAGTGGTTTCAAGTGTGTTGGCCCAATTTCAAAAAAGTCTGCTTGGAATTTGAGAATGCTTTCCATCACTTTATGAAGGGTGCGGCGGCGCATGTGAATACTTCGAATCAACCAGGCGGCACTTCGCATTTTATCTTGGAGGTAGGCTTTTGTGTCCCCACCGCTCTTACCCATGGCAGTTTTGTAGTAGCCAGATATTCGCAGTTTGGGAATGCCTTCTTCGTTATGTGAGATAACCCATTCACCGTTGACTTTGCGCACATAGATATCCGGAGCAACGTACTGGGCTTGTCGGCTACTGTAGGCGCTGCCGGGCCTAGGCTCCAATTGTCCAATGAGCTTAAATGACTCACCAACCTCTTCGAGTGAGATTTTAAGTTTCTTGGCAATCTTATCAAATTGACGCTTTTCGACCTCCGGTAGATATTTATCGATGATCTCGACGGCAATCGGGTCCGGATTTGTTTGGCTTTGAATCTGCTTAAGGAGGCAGTCTCGAATGGTAAAGCTGCATACGCCAGTTGGTTCAAAGTTTTGAAGGTCGATCACGACGCTTTCAATTTGATCCCGTGTAACACCGTATTCTTCTAGTTCTTCAAGAACTGTGTCGACGGAATCTTCAGGGAGGTACCCGTCTTCATTGAGTTCCTCAACCAGTAAAATTGCGATCGCACTGGCGATTTCAGAGAAGTCTGCCATCTGAATCTGGAACTTCATGTGTTCAACAAGTCCAGTGGGTGCGCTTACGGTTGCTTCGATGGATGGTAATTCGTCAGCGCTACCATGACTTGCTGTAGAAGGTAGGGCGTATTCGTAATCGGAGTAGTTGTCCCAGTCGACATCTTTTTCCACTTCCTTGGCCGTTGGCTCAGGTGTGGATTGATTTTCTTCGAGCGTTTTACCCATGTCTGAGAGAAGCTCAGCTTGAGCAGTATCTTTCGAATCCGGTGCTTCGGCGGTTTTGGCTGGTTCAGTTTCGGCGCTGTCCGAACGAATGCTGGTGTCGAGGCTATCGACGTCGCTCATTCCATCGTCCATGCCATCTTGACGCTCTTCTAGGATCGGATTTTCTTCTAGTTCTTTGCGTAACTCTTCCGCGATCTCGAGATGCCCGAGCTGAAGAAGTTTAATGGCTTGCTGCAGCTGGGGTGTCATCACCAACTGCTGAGACATTTTCTGTTGAAGTTTAAGCTGAATTGCCATGCCTAAAGGATATTATCCCAATCGTGCAAAGGAGCCAAACTCCTGGACCGCTTTGATGAGAACTTAAAGGCTAAAGTTTTCGCCTAGGTAGGTTCGACGCGCCACGTCGTTGGCGACAATTTCTTGAGGTGTTCCGGAAACTAAGATCTTACCGTCGGCAAGAATGTAGGAGCGCTCACAAATCCCTAATGTTTCTCGGACGTTATGATCGGTAATCAAGACACCGATATCACTGGCGGCCATCTGAGAAATAAATTTTTTAATATCTCCAACTGCAATGGGGTCCACACCAGCAAATGGCTCATCGAGTAAAATAACCGCTGGTTTCGGAATAAGCGTGCGAGCCATTTCAACCCGTCTGCGTTCGCCACCAGATAACTGACTTCCGAGGTTGTTGGCGACATGTTCAAGGTTGAATCGCTCAACCATTTCTTGCGCCTTGCTCTTTATGCCTTGGCGATGGTGGCCCAAGGCTTCGTAAACCGCGATGAAATTTTCAATGACGGAAAGACCTCGAAAAATGGTGGGCTCTTGAGGAAGGTAACCGAGTCCAAGACGCGCCCTTTTGTAGAGTGGAAGACCACTAAGTTTTGCTTCGCCTAAATGAACTTCACCGGAATCCGCTCTAACGAGTCCCGCTACCATATTAAAAGAAGTTGTTTTGCCGGCTCCATTGGGTCCAAGTAATCCAACGACTTCCCCCGCTTGAACTTCAAAGGAAATCTCTTTGACGACTTTACGGCCCTTGTAGCTTTTGGACAGCTCTTTCGCTCGTAGTTTTTTACTCACTTAATAACCTTCTTCGGACGACTCGGGAGAGGGCATTGAGAGGGAAGCTTTGTTGAAGTGAATTCGGTGGAAATCAATTTTTCGGGGGCATGATGCATGATGCCCTGGGGTTTTATGATCCGAGCTTTGTTTGATTCTTGCTCAATGATGATTTCCTTGCCCTGCATAAGGCTTTTACCTCGCTGTAAGAGAGGCATGCCTTTGAGGATTAATCGACCATCATCGATATGAAAAATTGCTTCCTGAGCCCAGGCCAACTCACCCCCGCGTTGTGCGCGTACATCTCCTACACAGTGTAAGCTTTTCCATTGCCAATCTGTATCGGCTTTGGTGACGAATGAATCACAACAGATAAGAATATTTTCTTGGCTGGCAATGGCATTGCCTTGGCATTGGCTGCGAGCTGGGCTTTGGGTTACTTCCATACCGTCACAGCGGAAGACAATAGGGCTTTGCTCCGTTGTAGCCATCATGGTGAGCAGTATGAGTGAGCCAATCATGCGTATCCCATTTCAATTCTATGACGATGCAATCTCTGTTTCATTTACTGCTTTTTCACGTGTTTTCCAACGTTTGTGCAACCAGACCCATTGTTCAGGGTACTCTCTAATAGCAGATTCCAGCCTCTGAGTAACGTGGGTTGTGATCTGGACCACATCTGCCTCTTGA
>CAZZDT010000076.1:0-9415 GCA_964652435.1 uncultured Bdellovibrionales bacterium | reverse complement strand
CATATGAACAGGAATACGAATGGTTCGTGCTTGGTCGGCGATGGCACGAGTAATGGCCTGGCGAATCCACCAAGTAGCATAAGTGGAAAATTTGTAACCACGGCGGTACTCAAACTTATCCACGGCTTTCATCAAACCGATGTTGCCCTCTTGGATCAGATCCAAGAACTGAAGACCTCGATTTGTATATTTTTTAGCGATCGAAACCACCAAACGTAAGTTGGCCTCTACCAACTCCGCTTTCGCATCTTCAGCTTTGCGTTCCCCTTGAACCACGGCGTGGTAGGTTTCCCATATATGCTCAATGGAAACACCTGCTTCGCGCTCAATCCGAACAAGCTTCAAACGACAACTCACGAGGACGCGGCTTAAATCATCAAGTCCTTCGTCATCGAGACCAAGTTCATTCTTAACCCGCTCATGACCCGCTTCGCTGGCATCGGCTTCTTCAACAAGCGCAGCGATCTTATCTCCGGGGATGCCAAGGTTACGCTCAAGCCGAGCGATTTCAATTTCTGCTTTATTGATGCGAACCACAAAGGCTTTAATCTTGTTGACCATCTGATCGATCTGTTTGGGGTGAAGCTCCAGACCATCAAGTAACTCAGCCATCTCTTTTTGCGTCTTAGCGTGGCTCTTCTCAACCCGCGCCCGTTTATCATCGGCCAATGAATCATCGCGAAGTTGCTCGCGGTACTTCTCGTGATTTTTCCAAAGTTTCTTCAGATTGGCGAGGTCAACCAAAAGGGCTTCAACCAAGGCTTGCTTTTGAGCTGCTACCGCGGCCTTCGCTTCATCAGAGACTTCCTCTTCTTCTTGCTCAGCTTCGGCTTCTTCTTCCTCTTCTTCTTCCTCAGCGAGTGTTTCTAATTCTTCTTCGTCCTCGTCTTCTTCTTCCTCTGCAAGCTCCGCTTGAGGCTTGGTCCCCACTGCGTCGTAACCCTTGAGCACATCACGGACTTTGACACTTCCGGATTCAATCTTTGAACTCAATTTAAGCAGTTCCTGAATCGCAATAGGAGAACCGTTAACCACGGAAAGAATCTCTCGAAGTCCTTCTTCGATTTTTTTAGCGATTTCTACTTCGCCCTCGCGGCTTAAAAGTGGAACCGAGCCCATCCGGCGGAGATACGCCCGAACGGGATCACTGGAGCGGGCAGCAGTCTCAGCCTTAACAACGTTTCGAATTTTATCTTTGTTCCCGCCCTGAACCCGTTTGCCCTCTTTATCAACAACTTCAACATCACTTTGAGAAAGGAGGTCCAAGAGCTCATCGATTTGCTTCGCCCCCGCGTTGTTACTGGCCAGTGCGTCATTCACTTGATCAAGACGGACTTGCCCGGAAGATTTACCAGACTTGAGTAGCTTCTTAACTTCAGGGGTGTTTACGACAGAATCTGCCTTCTTCTTTCGCTTTTTCTTGGTCGGTGCAGTGATTTCAAAAAGACTGGATGCAGATTCTAAATCCGCGAGCATGTCATCAACGGAAGGTGATTTTCTGGAACCATCACCGGAACCCGATTTACCTGGAGACTTCTTCTTTGGCGCCATCTACAGCATCTCCTCTAAACACAATCGACTTAATTAGTTACTCGCTATTCGTATCTCCACCCGATGAACTACTGGACGTAGAATTTTTCAGGTGCCGTTGGCGCCTCAACAAATCTTGCAATCGCCGAATTAAATCATCGGGAGGATCTTCTCCCCGGGCTTCCATCTCCGATATCGCCCGACTTAATTCGTTCATAGCTTGATCCAAATGACGAACCTTAAGCTGCTTAAGAACATCGTTGAATGTCTGCTCAGCTCTTATTTCTCTGTCGCCAGCTTCACCAGCTACGGTTGATTGCACCTCCCCGAGTCGCTTAATCCATCGTACATCCGGTACGTAGTTCGCCACAACATCAGCCACTGGCGACTCGGTTGCAGCGAGCTCCTCAAGCAGCTCTGCAAACGACTCTGTAAGTGCAAAATCAGCCACCTCTTCAAAGCGTAATCGAAGCTCTGGAAAGAGCAACAATTCCTGCAGTGCTTTGAGTTCAAAGCCCGTAGGTGCCGGTTTTTGTTGGATCTGTTCCTCCTCGAAGCCCTCTGGAGGAGGCTCTTCAAAAGGAGGAGGAGGAGCATCTTCGAAACCGCCTGGCTCATCATTTTCAGGCTTGGATGCAGTGCGGCGTGGAGGCTTTTTCGCCTTGTTTTTTTTCTTCGCTAAAACTTCACCTACATGCTTTTGAAGCTTCTCGACAGAAACCCCAACCTTTTGGGAGAGCTGATCCAAATAGAGATCACGACTCAACCCTTCACCATAAGCATCGATAACTGGCGCAAGTTCTGCGGCCGCCTCAACGCGATCTTCGATGGACATTGAGCTGTCCGAAAATGCGACTTCGATGAAATACTCGGCGGCTGGCCTGGCCTCCTCCACCACTGCCTTGAGCGCATCCGGGCCCTGCTTGGATAAAAGACTATCGGGATCTTCACCGGCCGGCAGAGCGGCCACATTGGTTTTAAGCTTGGCGCGAATTAATTTCTCCGCAGCGCCATAGCTTGCGCGGATACCTGCTGCATCACCATCGAGTAATACGACAGCAGTTTTCGCAAGACGAGACACTTGCTTCGCGTGCTCATCGGTAAAGGCTGTTCCCAAAGATGCCACTGCATCCTTTAAACCCGCCCGAACACATGCCAGGACGTCGGTATAACCTTCTACCACCAAGACGCGCTTCTTCACGCGAATGAACTCTTGTGCGCTGCCCCATCCATAGAGCAAATTGCTTTTGTTAAAGAGTTTGCTGTCGCGGGTATTGATGTACTTGAGATGCTTCTCACCGTCTAAGCGTCGAGCACCAAAGCCAACCGTGCGTTTTTGGTCATTATCAATGGGAAAGACCAAGCGGCTGTCGAACAAACAACGGGTTTTGTCTTCGTTTAAAAAGCCGGCGCGGGTGGCTAAGTCGGGACTTACATTCTTTTGCTTAAGGTATTCAAAAAATTCATGGCTCTTACCGCCAAAGCCCAATTTATAATCTCGAGCCAGTTTCGCTGGTATGCCTCGAGACTCCAGATATTCCCGTGCCTTCTGACCCTCCGGGGCCCAAAGTGCATTGATGAAATATGCGTGCGCAATCTCATTGGTCTTAATTAAGTCGTCTTGTTCTTTGATTCGTTTTTGTTGGGCCGGCGATATCTTCTCAATTTTGACGCCGCACTCTGTCCCCAGGGTACGTACCGCCTCACCAAAACCCCAACCATGAAAGTCCATGGCGAATTTAAAGAGATCTCCTTTGGCGTGGCAGCCAAAGCAATAGAAGAAACCTTTTGGCGAAACAGTGAATGACGGCGTCTTCTCACCGTGAAAAGGGCAAAGCCCGGCCATATCGCGGCCTTGCTTACTGAGTTTCACATAGCGACCAATGTATTCGGCAAGATCAATGCGCTGCTTGATTTCCTCGATAGTGCCTTCGTCCGCTTTAGCCACTTTTATCCCTTTGCTCCAAACAAATGTCGCACGCTCCAACGATGCACGCCACAGACTGATTAATCGCTACACCAAAGACCGAAAATCATAAAGCAATTCGTTGAAATAACCTGGCATCAAGTTTGCCTGAGACATGAGACAACAAAACCCGTCCAAATCAGGAGATTCCATGGGAAAAGCGACAGAAAAGATCCAACAACTCAAGACCACCCTGGCCACCATCGAAAAACAATTTGGTAAAGGCGCGATCATGCACCTCGGTGACGATGCTCCTAAACAAAAAATCGAGACCATTTCATCGGGAAGCGTGGGAGTGGACATCGCTCTGGGGACCGGAGGATTCCCGCGCGGGAGGATCACCGAGATATTTGGTCCAGAAGCCAGTGGTAAAACCACCTTGGCCCTGCAAGCCATTGCACAATGCCAAAAACAAGGAGGTGTCTGCGCCTTCATCGATGCAGAACACGCACTGGATTTAACTTACGCCCAAAAGCTGGGTGTCATCCCCGAAAAGCTCCTACTCTCCCAACCAGACTGCGGCGAACAAGCGCTTGAAATCTGTGAGATTCTGGTTCGGTCGGGAACCGTCGATCTGATTGTCTTGGATTCGGTGGCCGCTTTGGTACCGCGAGCAGAAATTGAAGGACTCATGGGAGACTCCCACATGGGTCTGCAGGCCAGGCTCATGAGTCAGGCCATGCGCAAACTTACGGGCATTGCTAACCGAACCGGCGCCTCTCTCATCTTTATCAATCAATTGCGTCACAAAATCGGTGTGACCTTCGGGAATCCAGAAGTCACAACCGGAGGCAATGCATTAAAATTCTATGCTTCGGTCCGTATGGAAGTGCGGCGCATTGGCCCCATCAAGAAAGGAGAAGAAGTCATTGGCAACCGAACCCGGATCAAGGTTGTTAAAAATAAACTGGCTCCGCCGTTTCGACAACTCGAAGTAGAAATTCACTACGGCAAGGGGATTTGGAAAACCGGAGACCTTGTTGAACAAGGACTCAAATACAATGTCCTTACTAGAAACGGCTCCTGGCTTTCGTGGGGAGAAGAGCGACTCGGTCAAGGTCGAGAAAGAGTCGCCGAGAAACTTGAAAATGAGCCCGACAAAATCCAAGCCTTGGAAAAAGCCGTCGAAAACGCAGCCCAAGGTCTGAGAAACGCCGCGTGATTTTGTAAATAAGCGGCCAGTCGAGTAGGACCGTGATAAGGATCATACGACCCATGAATGCGCCATCCACAATACAAAGCGATCAAGATATCGCAGAAATCAAAATGGCCTGGCGCTTGGTCATCCTGATCCTTGTCACATTACTTCTCGTGAAACCTTTGGGTGGAATCGCCTACGTAGGCGCCATTGCATTCACCATCGCCGCAGGACTTCAGCTCTATTTGCCCATTTGGCGAATGGATACGCTACAAAGGCACTATGACTTTTTGGGCCTGCACACCGACAAGCTCCGCGAAGACCTCATCTTAACCCTTAAACTTTGTGCCATAACCTTTGTTCCTTACGCCTTGGGTTACCATTTCTTTGTAACGGAAGCTCACGGCTGGATTCAGAGTTTTGGCTTCTCGGAAATTGCCAGTTATGTGCCCCAAAGAGTTTGGGCCCCGAAATTACCGGCGGATTTCGAGAGCTGGCTCAGCAGCGGCTGGTGGCTGCTCAGCCTGAGCGCTACTCATTTTCTCGGGGTGGCTCTACCCGAGGAGACATTTTACCGCGGCTATCTCCAACCCCGACTGGAAAAACTCTGGCCTCCTCAAGTAACTGTTTTTGGTGTGCTTTTTGGAAAAGCTGCCATGATCTGCTCGCTTTTATTCGCCCTTGGACATTTTCTGGGTGAGTGGAACCCCATGCGTATGGGCCCATTTTTTCCGTCGTTAATCTTTGCTTGGCAACGCAATGCCACCGGTTCCATCTACGGAGCCATCAGTTATCACGCCCTTTGCAATATATTTGGTGCCCTACTCTTCACCCTCTACGGACAGGCTTAACCGCTCCAAAAACGCCATTAGTTTGCCAGTTTCCAAGGGGCGGTGTTATTTGAAGATAAAAGGCTGAAACTTCTAGGGATTTTATTAAGCGGGGCAAATACCATGCACTTACCCTGTCCGAGCTGTGGAACGACATACGACGTTGACCTCAACGTGTACACACCAGGTACCTCTTTCCAGTGCGTAAGCTGTCAGGCCATCGTGACGGTTCCGGCCGCTCCTGCGCCACCAGCACCTCCAGCGGTCGAGGAAGACATTCCAATTGTGGAAGCTCTTGAAGAAGAAATTTCACCGACCATCGATTTCAACGACAGCCTCGATTCCATGGATGGAAGCCTGCAAGCATTTGATGCTGAGGCAGATGAGCAAGAAGCAGCTGAGAGTCTCGCTGTATTAGATGACATCTTCCCTTCCTCTCCATCCGTTGAATTCAACACGCCCGAAAACCAAAGTGAGCCACCATCTCTTGAACTCGATCCCTTCGAAGATGAAGGACCGTCAACCATCGACTTCAGCGAGGAAGAGCCAGCGGAAACACCTGCCGCGCCATCAACATCGATCAGCGGCGCACTGGATGCATCGTTTCTAGACGAACTGATGCCAAGCACTCCCAGTGAGCACAGTTTGGAGTCTATTGGGCAGGACTTGGAAAACCAGGATTCTGCCATTGACCTCACCAGTGACCTGCATGCCGCAAGCCTACTTGATGATAGCTTAAGCCCCATGGGGCCTGCCGGTGATGAGTCGATCCCCAACTTAATGGATGAACTCAGCGCCGAGCTACCCTCCACCGACAGCCTTGGAGCATCTCTCAACGATTTTACGCCCGGTGTTCAACCACCGGTCTCCGACGATCTCGACTTTAACTTTGACGAGTTCAATGAACCACTTGGTGCGAGTGGTGCCCCCTCTGGCAATCAAATTGCGGGAGCGCGCGCCCACAGCATCACCGAAGATGCCAATTACGACCGTGGCGAGCCTGAGAAATCTTCCAGCTCCAGACAGGTGGTGATGTTTATCATCTTGATTGGATTGGCCGGCGTTGCCGCTGCAGTGTCTCTCGATTTCGAAACGCTCATGGGTGGTGATTCCCAACCAGAACTCTCGCAGGAGCAGCTAGCTGAGCAAGCTAAGCAAGAGAAAATCCGTCAGGCTCTCGAGAAAAAGAAAGCCGAAGAAGCCAAGCGGGCAGCCGAAGAAAAGCTGCGCCAAGCCAACCGGGCTCTGGCGCGTGATAATGTCGACCAACTGCGCTTCATCGAGCTTGATTCAGCAATGCAAGCAAACATCGCAGATAAACCCCTCAAAGCCTGGGCAGCCTACCGGCTTAAAAATACCTACAACAAAGAGGTAGATGCCAAACAGGTGCCCGCATCCACCCTGGATCCCAAAGATACTCTCTCGGTTGCTGTAGAAGGCGTGAAACTGATCGCTAACGACCAAGGTGAGCCTGCCCGGCAGTTACTGGAAAAAACCTGGCGGCAGAAAAAAGCCAAAGCACCGGCCGTAGGCCTTGTTTTGGCCAGACTCTACGTCGAACGGGATATGAGCAAAAAGGCTGAAGCTGTTCTTAACAGCCTGCTTAAAGTGCACCCAGCAATGCTGGATGCAAGGCTTGAACTCGCGAACATCATCATGGCGGGTAATCGCCCCAGCAAAGGCGCCGCTTTACTGACCGAAAAAGTCGGGGATCAAGTATGGACAGACCATCAATTGCTACGCTTAGAGAGTTTACTGAGCAACAAGCGATTCTCTGAAGCCTCCAGAGTCGGGGAGAGTGTAGAAATTAAATCTCAAGATGCGATTGCTGCATCTTCTAAAACCACACAAGCCGCCCTTGAAGCCTACCAGGGCATCTTACGAGGTAAGCCTGAACAAGCCAAACCGCACGTCACAGCTTCTGCGGCCTCTGACCTTGATAAAGCCATAGGTTTAGCCCAGCTCACCCAAGCAGCCGGTGGAAAAGCTGTAGACGAGCTGAAAGCCTTTGCCGCGAAATTACCAGCAGACGCTGCCGCGCAAAAAGCACAATTGGCTTACGTGCAGTCACGGTTCTTCCTTGAAGCAAAAGACGAAGCATCCGCCAAACAAAGCATTGAGCAAGTGGCTTCACTGCCGCCTAAATTAACCAAAGGTTGGGTACAATTGGCGAGAGCTGAAATGGCGCAAGCAGCAGGTAAGCCAAAACAAGCCCGTTCCTCCTATAAGGCAGCAAGCAAGGTGCGCCCTGCATTCCCCGAAGCCAATGTGGAATTGCTTTTAAGCTCGGGACGTAAATCAAAAGAAATGCTCGCCATGCTCACGCGCATGCATCGTGACAATCCGCACCCTGTTATCAAGCTTGCGCTGGCAGATAACATGCTTAAAAAAGGCAATCACGCTGGGGCCATCTCTCTCTATGAAGAAGTACTCTGGACGGCACCCACCGCTGATAATCCAAACCATATTGTGGACAAGCTTCTCGATGCTCTCACGCACGCCAAGCAATTCGCCCGCGCCCTTGATGCCGGCAAGCACCGTTACAACAACATGGGCAAGAGAATAGAAACAGCTGAAAAGATGGCGCAAATCGCCGACACTTTCGGAGATGCGGAAGCGCGCCTGTTTTGGCACTCAGAGATCGACAGAGTCAATCCATTTACCCACAAGACGGTACTTGCTCGTAGCCGCGCGCTCTTAGATCTTGATCGAAAAGTTGAAGCGCGAATTGCGCTGGAAGACTTTTTAAAGGAGAAGCCAGATTGGCGAACCGCAGAAGTGACAAAACAGCTTGCCCGCACCTGGACCATTGAAGACGGAGTCAAAGCCCGTGCATTTCTCAAAGAGTCCATTCGCAGCAAACCAGCACCCGACACTTATATTTTACTGGGAAATCTCGAAGAACAACGCAGCAACCGATCAAATGCTATCGACGCATATTTGGCCGCCCTTCAGCTGGATCCACAACTGGTCGATATCCGAGAACAACTGGCTGGACTCCTTCTCAAAAATGGCCAGCTTCAAGAAGCGGCCAACCAGCTTAAGTTTGTGACCACCCATTCTCCTAAAAACTCCAGTGCTCGCGAGCAGTTAGGGGATATTTATGCTGATATTGGTAAGCCGAAATTAGCACTGGAAGCCTATCTCAACACCATTCGTTACGGGCAAACATCTGAATCGCTCTTTCTTAAAGCTGCCCGATTGCAGCTCTATGAACTTGGGCAACTCTCTCCCGCCACCCGTACTTTAAACCGAGTCTTGCAAATCAATCCCGATAATCCGCAAGCTCACTACCTGATTGGGGTTGCGCTTAAGGACCAGGACCAACTACAAGCGGCCAAGGCGCACTTTAACCGCTACCTGGCACTGGCGCCCAAAGGTGAATTTGCCGAGGAAGTCCGCAGCGAGCTGGCCAACCTTGGCACCAGGTAATTTTTAGAACCTATTGATATTGAATAGAGCCACCCACCATGCTCGACCACCGTGCTTTTCATCAAGAAGCAGACGCCGTACTTGAGCGCTTAACCAGCCGGGGCGTTGCCGCTGAAATTATTGACCAACTCAAGACTCTGGTTAGCCAGCGCAGTGAGGCCATCGGACACTTGGAGGCCTTACGTCACAAACTCAACGAAGCCACTGGTGAAGTCCAGAAAAAGGCCAAAGCTGGGGATATGGACGCCGTTGCCGCTGCTCGGGCCGAACTCAAAGGCCTGAAGGCTCAAATTAAAGACGCTGAAGAAACGACCAACCAAGCTCAAGATCAGATGACTTCTCTTTTGCTAACGGTCCCCAACCTCCCCCACGATTCTGTGCCTTTGGGTGCTGACGAAAGCTTCAACCGCATTGAGCGTGAGGTGGGTGAAAAGCGTGAATTTGACTTCGAACCCAAGCCCCACTGGGACATTGGTGAAGAGCTCGGCATTCTAGATTTCGAACGCGCCGCCAAAATCA
>CAZZDT010000075.1:0-9458 GCA_964652435.1 uncultured Bdellovibrionales bacterium | reverse complement strand
ATAAACTAGACACGAAGCCGCACCGCGTCTAAGCTAATATCAGCACCAATGATCGCGTCTCATATTGAGATACTTGTTTTGACAGATGTACCGGGGGGTCACAGATGGGTAATGCGCATGGCAATTCAGTTTAATTTCAACATCAGTTCAGTCGGGCATATTTATTTAATTGCAGGACAAAGTGTTACGGCCATGGGCTTGGCCCATACCATTAAAGAAGACTCTGCATTCCGGCATCTACCGACCTACCTTCTTGCGAAGGAGCTATCAAAACAGCTTGTAGAACAAGGGTTTATCACATCACCGGAAGTTGACTGGTCCTTTAAACCCAAGAAAGTGTTTCAGGTTGGTTTTTCACGAGACATGTTCACAGAACTCTTTGGAGCACCTCCAGGCGAAAGCATTGCCGCTTTTGATCTGCGCGCCAATCCATTGCCCGGTTGATACAAACCAAATTTTGGAACGCTGAACTTCCACTTGATAACCGGCCTGGACCATCAGGTAAAAACCTAGATCTAACATTCATCCTCCTGGATTACGCTTCGCCGCATCTCAATTCGATTCGCCCAATTGGTTCATTTAAATTTGAACGTCCTCTGAAGCCTGCTCTTCAAACCATCAATGTCAAAGTGCTCGAGCCAACCGAGCTGATGGGCTTGCCCACTCAATGCTTCACAACTATTCAACGGAGTCATCTCGACTTGAATATATTCGACCAATCCGTTCAAGCATTCATCCATTCATGAGACTTCACCATGGGGCGTTCCCCTATGATGCATTGGTCGAGTAAAATTCACTGAGATTGAGGCGTCTAATTCGATTTTTCCGAACCAATCAAGCAATACCGAGGTTTGGAGTCGCTCAAAACAAGCAGATGACTGGAAATTGAGGCGTCTAAATGTTGTTTTTTTCAAACGACGTTAAAAAAAGTACGTCCAAAAAATTCACAGAATTTATTCAATAAAGCAGATCAGATTACTTCCAAAACACCGGTCTCAGCTTCATTCGCTTCATGCCTACTACGCCAATGTCGTAACCCATTCTAACGATGTATACTTGGGTAGGGAAAATCCCCTCATTTCAAAAATACGAGAAACCTGTACAAGCAAACCCTGTACAGAGATTGTTTGTTTCTCCTTTGCCCCCTTGAAGAAAATTCAGAGCATCAAAAGCTTTTCTACAAGGGAACAGGAAGGGGAAAGCCATGTACAAAACATTTTGCAGCAAAGTTATCGAACTGAGCGTAGTCGCTCTAATCGTCAGCGGCTGTGGAGACCACAACGAGCTGACGAACGAAACAACTCCAAACAATGAAGTTGAAAATACAGAAGAGACAATAACCGATTCAGACCTCGAAGAATCAGTCGAAATCACGTTTAGTCCACTCAGCGATGCTCAAGACGTTGTCGAATGGGTGAATCTCAATCGTTATGTGGGCCAGTGGTACGAAATTGCCACCACACCCTCCCAACAACAACAAGTATGCTCGGGAACCAAAGCTATATACTCCCCTGGTGAAGACGGACGAATCAATGTGACCAACCAGTGCAACCGTGGTTCATTGGAAGGTACCGTTCAAACCATTGATGGTTATGCAGAAGTTGTAGACGAAACCACCAACGCTAAATTGGAAGTAACTTTTTTTGGATTTGGGGCACCTTACTGGGTCATTGCACTCGATGGTACAGAGAGCGGTGAGCCTTACCAATGGGCGGTGGTCTCGGGGCCATCAGACAGCAGCATGTGGATTCTAAGTCGCACCGCTCAACTCACCAGCGAAGAGCGCATGGCCATTGAAACGCATCTGGAAGAACGTGGCTACGATACTTCGCGACTCATCGACACCGCTCAATCCGAGGCGCAAGACTCATAATTTAGCGCTGATAAGAATCTACAATTTTGAAATCTTGCTTGGTCTTCCTACCTTTTCGTACTTATTGACCAGGTCCCTTATAATGGAAATCAGCTAAACACTTAAACTCTTTACTTTTTTTCATAAGCACGCATGGCACGCTTTTGGCACCGATTACATTCCACCGTGTTGGTCAAGGAAGTACTCGATGTCATCACATGCCGCCCATTAAATTTCACAACTGACATCTGTATTACAGCCCATTGTCTCGGTTCAACGCGGACGCATTCTCGGATTTGAAGCACTTTGCCGTCATCGAGAGTCCATCATGGGCTCGAGTCCTGCATCGATTTTTGAACAAGCTCTTCATGAAGGATGGCGGCCAGAACTGGAATACGCTTGTCTTCACAATGCATGCGCTACATTTCGAGAAGCCAACGAGCATATCGAGAACGCATTGTTATTTATCAATGTCGATGCTCAAGTGGTTTACGAGGATAAATTCTATTTCGACGAGCTCTACTCGGCTGTTCGTTCCCATGGCATTGATCCCAAACGCGTCGTTATTGAATTGTCTGAACAAGCAGTGGAGGAAGTTGAAGTACTGAGCGAATTTTGTAATCGAGCGCGTAACCATGATTTCTTGATCGCTCTCGATGATGTTGGCATAGCTCACGCAAACTTCGAACGCATTCTTGCGATTCGCCCTACAATTCTCAAACTCGATATATGCTTGGTTTCGGATCTCAGTCAGGATTCCTGGAAACGCGAAGTGGTCCGAGGCCTTGTTCGCCTCGCTCAGCGTATAGGTTCTCTCGTATTGGCTGAGGGGGTTGAAAAATCGGATGATATCATGGTGGCTCTGGAGTTGGGTGTCGACTTATTTCAAGGTTTCTATTTCGCTAAGCCTGGGCACTTTACCAATCATGGTCTCGCTCTTCACGAGCGCATGCGGCATCTCCGAAAAAACTTTTCAACGCACCGTTTAGACAATGCTCAAGCGGCTCGTACTCAGCGAGAGTGGATGGAAAAGTATGTAAGAAAGCTCTCCACAGATCTCTTAAACATCCACACCGACCTAAGGGCCGAATTTATTTTAGATGAGATCGAGCGCAACCCCAGTGTGGAGTGCATATACTCTCTTGATCCACAAGGTATACAAATTTCGGAAACGTTTCACAGTGCAGACGGCGAGTGGTCCGAGTCACCGCTTTTTCAGCCCGCTCGTATCGGTAACGACCATTCGTTGAAGCCTTATTGCCTACCGCTATTATCTGGCGCTCATCAATATATCTCCGCCCCATATCTTAGTTGGGCCTCCGGACACACATGCGTCACGGTATGCGTTCGAGCCATCGACGTTTTCGACCACTTTCTACTCTGCGTAGATTTTAGGTTTTAAAATAGTTCTTTTCTTTAGCTCAGATAAGAAGAAAGACAGGTTGGAGTGGTCTTCGTTGCCATCTCCTCAACCCGCAGACTGTCTTTTTCTGATCGGGTCAACGCCTTGGTTTCAATACCTCGGCGGTAGCGCATCAAACGCAAAATACCCTTACGGTGCAGGTCCTCCAGCCATCCTTGATCTACTGGCGTAAGCCTGGTGCCAAGCCGAGGCTCCACATCGTAAATCCGCTGTAGCTCCTTGTAGATGGTTTCGCCTACTACGTAGGTTGTAAAGAAATCGTTATCGGGAACCATCACTTCGAAATCGGGATTCTGCCGACCGGGGCTGTGCTCAATTCGCATCCGTAAGTCAGGATGCAATCCCAAGAATAACGTTTCTGAATTCGCAGAGTGCCAAAGCTCTCGCTGCTCGAACCAATCACTGACCTGCCGGTGGATAGGACGTGCTGGGTTGTGGACTGTACGCATGGTAACTGATTCACCACCCCAGCTGGGATTGCTCTGAATGAGAATATAACCGAAGTTCACGCCCGATAGGTCAGCCTCCCGATAATTCTGAACCCAACGGCTCAGCTCCTCATTATATTGACTCAGGCTCTGGCCAAATGGCGCATGACAATGTGGAACTGAGAAAAGAATTTCATCTCGGTCCGCAGTGGTTAACACCAAGGACTCCATAGAAGATCTACCCCACCAGCTGCGCAGCTTCTCAGGATAACCTCCAATGTCTACAAGGTCCGTTACAATACAAAGTCGCCCTGTATCACTTAGGTGGTCCGCAGCCCCTTTCACGATTTCACGTAGAATGGCCTCACCATTGGAACCACCGTCGCGAAATTTAAGACCCATTTCCGGACTTGGAACAAATGGCGGGTTGGCCAAAATCACATCGTATTTTTCGCCCTTCACACACTGATATAAATTACCTTCTCGAACCTCATAACGACGCACGCCATTAAGCTGAGCATTGAATCGGGCAAACCGGATGGCTCTTGGATTGAGGTCTACCGCTACCACATCCGCAGCATAACGACTGCCAACCAAACCTTGCACACCAGATCCACAACATAAGTCCAAAAGACGGCCGCAGCTTTCTCGCGGAGCCGTTTGAACCAGACCATGGCTGTCCATACCGATGTACATAACGGGGTCTTCGCTTAATTTATCGTCTTCCTTAAGCATGTAACGGTGGTCCGTGGCAAAGAGCATCCCACCGGAGCAAAAGAGATCAACGCCAGAACAAATGGAATCTCCAGAACGGATCAAAATCCCAAGAGAAACCAAACGTTCAATGGTATGAGCGTCTAAGATAGCCTCGAGCCGTTCGCTAGTTAACTCGCCCCGCAATAAGAAAAGACGAATCAAATCCGCTAGAGGTGTGTCGGGTAACGTGTGCCGGTCATAATAATGCAAATGAGTGGGTTCAATCTGTTGAAGAGATTCAACCCCTAAGAGTTCCAAAATAGACTCTTCATTGTAGTCTAGCTCACTAAGTGTTGCGTGAAAAACTTCAAGGCTGCGCCACGACTGAAAACTAGAATCAGCAAATGCATCCAGTGTTTTTTCTGGTGTCGTTGATTCGATGGCTGAATCTTCGGGACTCACCCACTCAAACCAGCGGTGGTCACATGTAATTGTAAACCGCGCTACCTGCGTCATCATTCGGTCTATCTTATGATGAAGCTCAAAAGGCGTAAGGCCAAGGGTCAAACGCAGCTGTTCACGTTTTTCCTGTGGGTCTTCGAGGAGAGCCAACAGAATTTGAACCTCATCCACCGTCAGTGAGAGCGACGGTTGGCGTTCTGTCTGGTCAACTAAAAACGATGTGCCTTTGGTGTTTAAGAGCAGAACTGTGTTGGGTGCGATTTGCGTTTTGAGGGTGCCCACAAAACCTGCTTCTGGATAGAGATAACTGGTTTCTTTAAAACGAGCACCTTCCGCGGCCAGCTTTTCAATCTCTTCCGACGTCCAGTGATTGCTTTCTGCGCCATGAAACAAAGCAGTGTCCAACTCATCCATCAACGGTCGCACCGATGGCTGTTCGGGCTCCAGTCCCCCGGGCATATCTTCAACCGGTAAATCCCGCACGTGAGACTCATAGGCCTTTACGGGCTCGTGACGACGTCGAATCCAACGGTCCTCAAGTGCCAAGTAATCAATATCTGTTCGCAAAAACGTAGCGATGGCTTCTTCGGGTGTTTCCACAATGGGCTGACCGGCCACATTGAAACTGGTGTTCAACAATACCGGCGGGCCCTCACGCAATTTATCGATTTCCAAACAAAGGCTGTGGAAAAATGGATTGGCGTCTGGCGTACAGGTTTGGACCCGTCCTGTTCCATCTTCGTGGGTAATTGCCGGCAGAACCGAATGAAACTCCTCTCGAATCTTTGCTACCAAAAGCATAAACGGACTTTCGGCCTCTAATTCAAAAACTTCATTGGCGCGGCTAAGGGGAACAAAAGGCGCGAACGGTCGAAAAGCCTCTCTGAATTTCACGCGCGCATTGACCACATCTTTCATGCGTAAGAAAACAGGATCTGCCAAAATGGACCGATGCCCTAATGCGCGGGGTCCATACTCACAACCTCCCTCAAATCGAGCGACAATGCTGCCTTTGGAAAGCGCCGTGGCTACAGTTTCAACCATAGCCGCAGAGTCGTGCTGCTCGACTACAACCAAATCATCGTATTTTTCTAACGCGGTATCAATTTCACTTGCAGAGTGCGTTCGCCCCAGGGTGGCCCGTGTCAATTTGGGACGTTCTGTTCCGCCCTCGACTTTATCGTAAGCCCAAAGCGCGCAGCCCGCTGCGATTCCGTTATCCGCTGCGGCCGGAAAGATGAAAATATCATCTAGCTTACAACGCATGAGCACTTGGTAGTTGGCAACCGAGTTCAACGCGACGCCGCCCGCCAGACAAAGTTTGTTTAAACCTGTTTCTGCCTGGGCCGTAGCGACAATATGCTCAAATGCATCCTCAAGCTCTTCTTGGACCTTGTAAGCGAGGTCTACCAACCAAGGTCTAAAATAGGGTTTACCTTTGCCGCTGTCGTAACGTTTCTCTAGAGCGGCAACTTCCAGAAAAATATCATAAGCAGAAATGGAAAGACTTTTAGAGCCCGGTTGCTTCCGAAGCCAAGATTCCCAATTCACCTGAGGACCACCGTAGGCAGCAAGCCCCATCAGTTTACCCGCCTCGGGGAAACTAAGCCCAGCGTTCACACGCGTGAAAAAACCAGCCTTTCGAGAGACATACTCGTAAACAAAACCAAGGGTAGAAAGCTGAGCAAGATGAGACTGAACGCGCTCGCTATGAAGCAGCTCAAGCTTACCAGCGCGGCCGGTATAAAGGGTGTAAGACTCCGTCCGCCATCCCTGCGGGTCTTTGTAAGTACTTCCACTGGCATCGGCCACCAAAACCAAGGCGTCATCAAAACCAGATGGCCAGTAAGCCGTGTAAGCATGCGCAAGGTGATGGCTGGGAATCGTCTGGACTCTATCGGCAATATCTTTGGAAAACTTCCCCCGCATGATGTCCGGCGCATAATCAATACCCGGCATGTTCGCAGTGATACTTGCCATATCCGAAAGAGGAACGTCGAGCATATCGAGGCAATAGCGAATGCACTCACCGGGAACCTGAATGTGGCGCATTTCACCGGGCGCTTGGTACATAAAACCAACACTGTGCTTGATACGGTCGAGGCGTTCTTGCTCAATCGCAACCTTAACCTCACCGTCTTCCACCACCGCCACCGAGCGGTCGTGACCCATATTGATGCCCATATGAAGCTTGCCCATCAGACTGTCCCTTTTTTAATCTTGTCTCTTTGTTCAAAATCAGCGCCCGAAGCATGGGCGGAATACAACGCCTGCTCTTGAATCGAGGTAGAATCATATCCAATTGAGGAGTTGAAAGAAAACGCAGTGTTCCTTCATATTAACAGGCACTTAGACTCATTTGAGCCACCTAAATATCACATCATCCCCAGGCTTTACATCCACCTATATCGATCTCAAGACAGCGTTTCGCTCTCGGATTCAATTTCGCGTGTGACCTCGCCAATCTGACATCCACTACCGGCTAATCAAGCCGGGCGAGACCGGACGTGATTGAATCAACGCCGGGTTTGTTCGATGGCGTCGGCCATCCCGATGAGCTTATCGAGAATGCGCTCTCCATCCATACGCAAGCCATTGTGCTCATACTCATTGGTCATCCAGCCTTTGGCATTGGGCATGAGACCCAAGGTCTCACGGGAGTAATCAAACTCCACATACATGTCTTCCACATAAACGGCGGCGGCCACCGGTACCTCATTGCGAGCCAGTTGTTCGGCATTGTAAAGGTTCGGCCAATCCGACTTATCAGCAAGAATATCCGCGGCTTCTTTGAGCGGCTTTAAGGTTTCAAGCTGATCAAACATCCACGGGTAAACCATCTCACCGGTAAAACAGAAATCTTCACCGGACACATAATTGCACTGGGGATACTTCTCCCGCACCCGATGGGCTGACCATCGCGACGCGTCTTGCTGGCAATAAATAGACTCATGCAAAATCGCGTAGATTGGATTGGTAAGATAAGACTGCTCGGCCATCATCCCATTTAAAAAGCTGTAACTTAGTTCCCGCGTTCCATTCACATCTACAAACGCATTTTCCAGAATATAATAAAGTGCCAAGCCACCATCACTTCGGCCAAGATTGATACCAATCAACTGAAACTGCTCTACAGTGAAATGTTGCCCGTTGGGTAAGCGCACCTCATGGTTTACCAAATACTCAGCAATCTCGTTGCACATCCCTTGAGCAGCTGGGAACTCATGAAAGAACTGCTTCATCTTATCCATTACGCGCTGGTAAGTGGCCTCGTACACATCATCGGCATGCCGACTGATAGATGGAATGCCGCCCGTGATGTAAGCGCGCGACAAGCTTTGTGGATAATTTGAAAGATAAGTCAAAGCGCAGAATCCACCGAAGCTTTGACCTAAGAGCGCCCATTTTTTAATCTCAAGCTTCTCGCGAATCGCTTCAGCATCGCGCACGATGTTGTCAGCACGAAAATGACTCAGGTAAGCAACCTGCTCGTCCGTAGACTTGCTGGCCAATGTTTGATGACTGATGACCGTGCTGGAACCTGTACCGCGCTGGTCTAAGAGAAGCACCCGGTACTTTTCTAAAACACGCTTGAGCCAGCCGCTGTTGCTCGCCGGCCGCGGCGATGGAAAGCCCGGACCGCCCTGAAGATAAACAAGCCATGGTAGATCGCTGTCTTTCTTATCTTTGGCAACAACTTCACGGGCAAATACTCGAACGGTCTCACCGCCCTCTTCATCGTAATTCAAAGGCAGATCAAACTGATGTTGGCGGTAAAAATGGTCGTCGGCGTAAAAAGATTCTTGCATGGTTTTGTCCTCTTCCACGTGCATGGTGCTCACACGGGCGGGTCTCTAACACATGCATTCAATGAATATGAGAGGCAAAAGATTTTTTTTAGGAGTCCTCTCATCTACCTAAATTCATTCACCTATTTGTACGGGGACGATTATCAAGTAGGGTTCTAGAGGCATCTCTTCAACCTAATTGGAGCGACTGATTCATGACGTTTAATCAACATCGCCTTCCCTATACCTTACTTGGACTTGTTCTTTTCGTGATGCTCTTTGTGATGCAAACACGACCAGCCCAGGCCTCTGAATATCAGTTGGGTCTGCAAACAGGTCTCTCATTGAATTCTGCATCGGCCAACCTGAGCCTTGAAGGCGGGATGAAAATCGATGATGCATTTTCAGTGGTAAGTAAATTCGACTGGAACCCATGGTTCGATGCCCAAGATTTTAACACCTCGTTCAAAGCTGGCGTTCTTAATATTGGTATTGGCGCAGAATATCGATTCTTCAACGACCGCTGTCGAACCGCAGTGTACGCCGGACCTTCTATCCTGCTTTTCAACACCGCCCTGGACGAACAAGGCTCGACCGGTTTTTTCGTCGAAGTGCAGCCCATCAGCATTCGCTGGCCACTCACAGATGATTTCGCCATTCGTTTAGACCCCGCAAGTGTTCATCTCGTTGTTCCGGTGCTCACCGGCATTCCATTGATTTCTTTTCAGTACCGACATTCGGTGGCAGTAGAGTGGAACCTATAATGGGAAAAAAATTATTCATTGCTATCGCGGTTTGGTTTGTTTCGG
>CAZZDT010000074.1:0-9528 GCA_964652435.1 uncultured Bdellovibrionales bacterium | reverse complement strand
ACGACTCACTGTGGATTTCTTAAATAATCCGCAAGCCGTCAATCACAATATCCCAAAATAGGAATTCTACGAACCGAGCACCTGACTCATCATCTTCTGTTTATCAGCGAGCTCTACCCGGCCAGCGACCACCACAGAAGAGAAGGTTTCCAAGGCGCAATCGAGTTCATCGTTGATAATCCAATGAGAGTATTTAACTGCTCCCTCGATTTCTTCACGGGCTGCCTTTAAACGTTTCTGAATGACCTCTTCAGCATCGCTGGCCCGACCACGTAATCGCTCTTCCAGAACCTTCATGGATGGGGGAACGATGAAAATCAATACGGCCTCCGGCATCTTCTCTTTGATTTGGTAACCACCCTGAATATCAATATCAAAGAGAACATCACGGCCAGCGGCTAACTGCTTACGGGCAGCGTCTAAGCTAGAGCCATAGTAGTTTCCGTGTACCTCGGCCCACTCCAGAAATTTATCTTCCGAAATCAATTTCTTAAATTCATCTTCACTTACAAAATGATAATCAACGCCGTCTTTTTCCTGGCCCCTCGGAGCTCTTGTCGTATGAGATATGGAAAATTCAAGACCCGATAATTTCTCCATCAAACGACGGCATAATGTTGTTTTACCGCCACCGCTCGGAGCAGAAACCACTATCGGGATACCTTGCCTCATCTGTACATCACTCATGACGGGGATTGCTCCTTCAATTGCTCACATAGTTGGGTTGTGGAGTGGTCTTTAGGATCTCCCACTATTTCCACACGACCACCAAGTTTCTTCACCAGCGCAGCCTCAGGAACAGATTCCGCGGTGTAATCGGTTCCCTTTGCGTGAACATCCGGACGAATGGCTTCGATGATAGGTTCAACGGTTTTATCGCTGAAGATGACAACCCAATCGACGACCGCTAAAGCTGCGATCATCTCCGCGCGTTCTGCCTCGGGAATCATTGGACGGCTCGGCCCCTTGGCCTGACGAACCGAGCTGTCGGAATTCACTGCGCTCACCACCAAGTCACCGTGTTCTGCTGCGCCTTGCAAATAGCGCACATGGCCAACGTGCAAGAGGTCGAACGCACCGTTGGTTAGAACAATGGTTTTGCCTTCCTCACGCGCCGATTGCGTCAGAAGTTTAAGCTCATCGAGACTAACAATCAGCCCCATCAGCAAAGCTCCATATTTGCCTGGGCCGCAGCATGAGAAAGTTCTTCGGGACTACAGGTTGCCGCACCACTCTTATTCACGGTCACACCGGCCGCACAGTTTGCCAAACGCATCGCATTTTCCATACCAATCTCGGCGGCTATCCCTAAACAAAATGTAGCCATAACGGTATCACCGGCACCGGTCACGTCAGTGACCTCTTCTTCGCCTACAATATCGACGTGGGCCATGCCGTCATCGGTAAACAACGACATTCCACCGCGGCCCAAAGTCAGCAGCACAGCTTTCGCGTTTAATTTTTGCTTCAGAGCTTGGCCTGCTTTTTCGGCCTGTTCAGGAGTATTCACCCCAAAACCCACCACAGATTCTGCCTCAGGAACATTTGGCGTAACGGCGGTCACACCTTTAAAGGCTTCCAAACGATAGCGGGAATCAACGCAAACAATGTTACCAGCGGCAGCCAACTGGACCGCCAAATCGATGGTTGTCTCCGAAATGGTTCCCTGACCATAATCGCTGACAATAATCGCGTCGACATGCTCGGCCCGTTCTCGAAGATGCTTGGCAATCGCATCATGGGCCGCATCAGGAAGAGGCTCGGGCTCGTCATCAAGACGAATCACTTGCTGGCGAGCTGTTCCCGCTGCACCGGCCATCACTCGTGTTTTCACCGGTGTCGTGGTTTCGGTATCAACAATCCCTTGAATATCCATGCCTGCTTCTTGAAGCATTTTGCGAATAACCACACCATCAGAATCAGCACCCAAGCCTGTCACCACTTCAACCTGCGCACCCAGGGCACGTAGGTTCAAAGCGGTATTGGCTGCGCCGCCCAATCGGTATTCTTTAGATTCTTTGCGAACCACAAGTACGGGTGCCTCGCGGCTTACGCGAAGTGTTTCTCCGTAAACATAGGCATCAAGGATCATGTCTCCCACAACAAGAATTCGACAGTCGGAAAACTTTTGGAGAGCACTGGCAACAGAAGAAGTCACGTGCGCCTCAATCGTTGGAATTATTCTGCCCTATTGCATCAAGCTCAGTGAGCAATGCCCGTGAACGTCCGGCAACCTCTCGCTTGAATTGGCGATTATCATCTAGTGCACGAAAATAATCATCGGCAATATTCAGAGCGGCCAAAACAGCTAGCTTCGTTGGCGGAACAGCAGCCCCTGCCGAAATCTCATCAACCTTACGCTGAATGTATGCAGCAAGCTGCTCGATACGCCGTGGATCATCATCAGCTTTGAGCCGCATACGTTGTCCAAGAATGGTGACTTCAACCGCTTCTTGAGTTTGCGTCCTGCTTCCGTTGTTACCGCCAAAGTGTGTCATGAATATTCCTGCCCCCAACTCTGATTGTTGCTCTACCCAAGGATTGCCGCAAGGGTCAAGCAGCAGAAGATTCAAATAGTCCGTTCACAAATGAAGGTGCATGAAATGGGCGAAGATCGTCCGCCTGCTCACCCACACCTACAAATCGAACCGGAATTGCCAATTCGTTTGCTATGCCTATTACCACACCACCCTTGGCTGTGCCATCGAGCTTCGTAAGAATAACTCCAGTAAGTCCAAGTGCTTCATTGAATTGACGGGCCTGCATCACAGCGTTTTGACCGGTGGTGCCATCCACAACCAACCAAATCTCATGTGGGGCCCCATCCAGGGATTTTCCGGCTGCTCGACCCACTTTCTTAAGCTCTTCCATCAGATCGCTCTTGGTGTGGAGACGTCCGGCTGTATCCGCCAGGATAAAGTCAGCTTCAACTTCGCAACCATGGCGCACAGTATTATAGATGACGCTGGCTGGGTCGGCCCCTTCTTCTCCAGTAATTACCTTACAGTCCGTGCGTTCGCCCCAAACTTTGAGCTGATCAACGGCCGCTGCCCGAAAAGTATCTCCGGCCCCCATGACCACAGAATGACCACGAGATTTAAGCAACGAAGCGATCTTTCCGATGGAAGTCGTTTTACCTACACCATTCACGCCAACGAATAAGATCACTTTTGAACCATTCGGATTCTTTTTAAGTGCATCCTCGTCCGATGCGGACTTCTCCAAGGCCTTCTCAATGTGTGCTCGAAGAGCGTTGCGAACTTCATCACCTGATTTGAGTTCTTTTGCAGCCACTCGGTCGCGCAGATCCTCCACCATTTCCATGGCCAAACGCACACCCACGTCGGCGGTGAGCATCAGATCCTCAAGTTCATCCATGACATCGTCATCAACGTCACCCTTGCGGCTGAAAATAGAGGCCAATTTCCCCATAAATGAGGCATTGGTACGCTTCATACCTTCTTTGAGGCGAAGATCATCGCCCTTAGGAGCAGCTGTGGCTTCTACGACCGGCTCAGGCTCAGGGGTTACTTCTACCACCGGCTCAGGCTCAGGGGCTGCTTCTACCACTGGCTCAGGTTCAGGGGCCGTTTCTACCGCCGGCTCAGGCTCGGCTGGGGCTTGCTCAGCAGGAATAGGAGCTTGCGCTTCTGGAGCCGGTGAAATCTGCGGGTTCTCATCTTCTGCATAAAGCTCTTTTTTACGCTCAGCTGAACGTTTGATGGCCTTAACCGCCAACCAGACAAAGCCCAGTGCGAGGAGTCCCAGAACAATCATTGGAATCATTTCGTCGTTCATGGAGCGGGATGTAGCTGGCATGGGTAAAGGGTGTCAATAAGCGCTCCCGTGAGATCAAAGAAATCCGGTGAAATTGAATTTCCGTAACGAAGTCTTTGTGATACCTGCCCCTCATGACGAAATCGCATTCCATGATGATCGTGGCCGGCGAAGCATCCGCCGACCTGCACGGAGCCGAAGTTGTGGCGGAGCTCAACAAGCGTGCACCAGATCTCAAAATTTTCGGCGTAGGCGGCCAGGAAATGCGTGCACACCAGTTCGAAGCCCTTGTTCCTGCAGAAGAAATGTCGCTGGCCGGGCTCACAGAAGTGCTCATGGGACTGCCGAGAATGTTCAAAATAATGGGGCAACTCACCCAAGCCGCGCAAACACGGCGCCCCGACGTGGTCATGCTTATCGATCTACCGGATTTCAACATCCGACTTGCCAAACGCCTTAAGAAGCTTGGCATTCCGGTGGTTTACTACATCAGCCCTCAAATTTGGGCATGGCGGCAGGGACGAGTCGAACAGATTCGACGCTTCGTGGATAAAATGCTCGTCATTCTCCCATTCGAACAAGAATTCTACAAAAAGCACAATGTTGAAGTGGAATTTGTCGGTCATCCCCTGGTCGAAGAGCTATCGCATGCTCCCACCCAGGACTTAGCCCGAACCGAATTGGGGCTTAACCAAGCAGCAGGCCCCATCGTGGCACTCTTACCCGGCAGCCGACACAAAGAAGTAAGTCGACATTTGCCGATCATGCTCCGGGCGATCGGTCTTCTACGACGAGACAAGCCGAATCTACGTGCCCTCATTCCAGTCGCGAGTACCATCTCAGAAGTCTGGGTAGAGAAGCTGGTTCAAGATGCAGGGGTCGAAGCAGAAGTCGTCGACGGTAAAGCTGTGGAAGTGGTCAGCGCTTGTGATGCTGCAGTGGTGTGCTCTGGAACGTCAACTCTTCAAACAGCGCTCCTGCATAAACCCATGGTCGTGGTCTACAAAGTGTCGTGGTTCACACATTTCATACTCAAACGCCTGGTAAAGGTCGCCAACATCGCCTTGGTCAATCTCATTGCCGGAAAAGAGCTGGTCACTGAGCTGGTGCAAAATACGTTCACGCCACCTCGCCTGAAGAACGAACTCAAATCCATTCTCGAAAACCCTGAGAAACAACGAGATCTCAAAAAGGGATTTGAGCAATTAAGGTCCAGCTTAGGAGACGGAGCCGTTGCCAGCCGGGTTGCCGACGCCATCACTGAGTTTATAGAACAACCGGAAAGTAAAAAATGAAACCGGCTCGCGCTATTGTATTGCTGCCCACCTACAATGAACGGGGCAACCTACAAACAGTTGTTCAGGCTGTCCTGAAGAATCAGGGCGTCGATATTCTTGTGATAGATGACAACTCCCCCGATGGAACCGGCGAACTAGCCGACACACTTGCAAACCAGCATGAGCAAGTCTTCGTTCTGCACCGCGCCTCAAAATCCGGTTTGGGAAAAGCTTACGTCAGTGGTTTTCACTGGGCCTTGGCCCGAGAGTATACCCATATTCTACAAATGGATGCTGACCTTAGTCACCCGCCAGAGCTGATTCCCAAAATGCTAGAGTTGGCCACTCAACACGACCTTATTCTTGGCTCTAGATGGGTACCAGGTGGTGGCACCTTAAACTGGTCAATCATAAGGCAGTGGATCTCCAAAGGTGGATCATTCTATGCCCGCAGACTCTTAGGAATCCCAATTCGCGACGTTACCGGCGGATTCAAGTGTATTAAACGGGAAGTACTGGAAACGATCGATTTAGATGGGCTACAATCAGCAGGGTATGTGTTTCAAATCGAAGTAACATACCGGGCAATTCGTTCAGGGTTTTCTGTCTACGAGACGCCTATTACTTTTACAGAGCGCAAGGTCGGGAAATCAAAAATGTCCACCCGCATTGTGCTTGAAGCTATCGTTCGGGTTCCACAATTGAGGCGAGGCTTTCGTTCATGAAATCCATGCAACAACTCATTCCTTACCTGCAACGACAGTGGAAAACCCTGGTCATCGCCTTTGGCTGCATGATTCTCTACGCTCTCACAACCGCATTCTATGCGTTTATATCCGGCCCTGCTCTTAAATATATCTTCACCGGAGATGTCACAGACGTCTTAAAAACATCGACCGGCGAAACACGCTCTTTGTGGAAAGCCCTTCCCCAGAACTGGCTAGAACAATTGGAGTTGATTGCTCAAGACTATGCGCTTTGGCTCCTGCCATCGGTCATCGTCATTGCTGCAACAGCTAAGGGGGTCGCTCAAGCAGGTCAGTTTTATCTCATGGGTAAAGCAGCCCAACATAGCCTTCTGGAGCTTCGACGAGACATTTTTCGTGCCCTTCTTCACCAGCCGCCTTCTTTCTTTACCAAGCGCTCTCACGGTGATCTGCTTAGCCGACTTTCCAACGATGCCAATCAAGTTGAGCAAGCACTCTTTTACGGCGTGGGTCCCCTACTGCGAGAGCCATTGGTTTTGTTATCACTTCTCGGCTATCTCTTTTACACCGATACCAAGCTTTCTCTGGTTACTTTTGTCACCGTACCGATTGCGGTTTTCCCACTGATCAAGTTCACCAAATGGCTCAAAAAAGTAAGCGGTCGCGGACAACAAGCTCAGGCTGCCATCAATACCGTTTCCTATGAAGCCCTAGCCGGGATTCAAGTTGTACAGGCTTATGGCAATGAAACGCGGGAACAAGAAAGGCTCCACACTGCGGGGCTGGGTTACTACAAACAAATGTTGGTGAGCTATTTCATCCGGGCTGTTCGTACACCCATTATGGAAATACTTGGGGCTCTTGCGTTGGCTCTCTTAATGGGCGTTCTTGCTTGGCTGGTACACCACCACGATGCTGACCCTGCTCATTATATGAGTTTCTTTGCTGCCTTTATCTTCATGTATGACCCCCTCAAAAAGCTAGGCAAGGTTGCGGATTACTTGGCAACGGGCGAGGCCGCCACAGAACGACTCTTGGAGGTAGCCCAACGGGAACAGGACGTTTTAGAAAAAGAGAACGCTCACACTCTGCCACCATTCAAAGACAAAATTACCTTGCGAGACGTAAGTTTCTCCTATGGTGATAAACAAGTTCTCAACAACGTAAATCTAAGTGCGAATCAAGGGGAGATTGTAGCCTTGGTTGGAGCAAGCGGTGCCGGCAAAACCACCTTGGTGAATCTCATCATTCGCTTTATGGACCCCAGCAAAGGCAGTATCCAAATTGATGACCACAACATCGCAGATGTAACCCTGCAATCTCTGAGACAATCAATCAGTGTCGTGAGCCAAGAAACATTCTTGTTCAACACCAGCATCGCCGAGAATATCTCCTACGCTCATCCTGACTCGAGTCATGAGAAAGTTAAGGCTGCCGCCGAAGCAGCTTGTGCTCACGAATTCATCCAAGAAATGGAAAAAGGATACGATACAGTTGTTGGAGAACGGGGTGTCACTCTGAGTGGCGGCCAAAAGCAGCGCATCGCTATCGCTCGAGCAATTTTAAAGGATGCTCCGATCTTGATTCTTGACGAAGCAACGAGCGCTCTCGACGTAGAGAGCGAACGCCATGTTCAAGCTGCGCTGGAGAAACTTATGAATGGGCGAACATCTTTTGTCATCGCCCACCGACTTTCAACCATCCGCCGAGCGAGTAAAATAGCCGTTCTTAAAGATGGACACGTCGTCGAGACCGGTACGCACACAGATCTACTTGCCAAGAACGGAGAATATGCAAGACTTTACCAAATGCAGTTTTCAGATGCAGAGCAAAGTAACTAAATGCGCATTCGGTTTGTCTTATTATCAAGTGCCTTGCTGCTTCTAGCAGTCATGGCCACCGCGATTCATTTCCGTAGTTTCGAGCCATTTGCCTCAAATGCTCCCGCGCCCATCCGAGGCAGCTACCATATTCACTCAGATGCAAGTCACGACGGACGGACCACTCCAGCGGCTCTCCAAAAAACAGCCGAAGAACTGAACCTTCAGTTTCTGGTTGTCACAGATCACAATACCACCGCCGAATTCAAACCAACCTCTAATCTGACTGTCCTCAATTATCCTGAGCTATCCACTCCTTTCGGTCATGTCGTGGGATTTGGACTAAGCAAAGCCTTATCGTCGGCCCAACGCAAAGAGCCATGGGTACTAGATGAAATTAAAAATAGAGGGGGAAAAGCCATCCTTGCTCATCCCACACGGAGGCGAAACCCATGGCAAGGATCATGGCAATCGGTTGGCGGTGTTGAAATCCACAATATTGCAGATCAAATTCAAGACCACCCGACTCAAGCGCTGCAATTTCTTTTTACCCTACCGTTCAATACCGAACTGGCCCTGGCTCATCTCTTTCGACGAAACCATAAAGCAATCTCACGCTGGGATGACTTTTCAGATCCTCAGGTTATCGGAATATGCGCTAATGACAGTCATGGGCAGATGAACATCCATCGTGAGTTGAGTTTATGGACACTTGAAATCAATGCACCTTGGCCGGAGGATGCAAAGGGTAGGAAATTCTCAGCGATTCATTCCATTGCGACCGGTAGTTTTCATTGCTCATCATCAATCATCGAGCATGGCGGCGGATTTCAATTCCTTGCTGAACTAAAAAATAAAGAAACCCGCTCGACTGGACTCAACCTCAAAGCAAACGAAGTGGATGCTCTGGTAGTCCATGCGCCGGACTTGGAATCCAAATCCACCTCAATTGTTCTCTACCGAAATGGTGAATCCATCGCTCAAGGAAACAAAAAGACATTTCGATACCCGAAACCATCTCCTGGAACCTACCGAGTCGAGATTCATTTAACTGTTCCGAGAATGTTAATAGGACACGAAGCAATACCGGTTATATATTCCAATAAAATTCGTATAGAAGACTAAGAGCGCACCGCATCGTGAATGGTTGCTGGCTGATGTGACCATAAAATATTGGCCGTCCCTGGTCCCACAGCCCCGTCAAACGAACAAGCAACCACAGAACCTGGACTAAAAATCATTCCCTGCAATAGATCTCGGGAGCCCAGCCTAGAACTGAACTCTGCTACATCTGGCATGTGTCCCACAAAAAGAACCTTTTCAAAACCCGTGTAAACTTCCAATTCTCGAATCATCTCATCTGCACTGGCGCCGCTACGCAGAGCCTCACTCACAATAACATCAGGAGTTGATTTAAGCTGCTCCGCCACAAGCGCTGCTGTCATGGTGGTTCGCACCAATGGACTGTGAACGATGATGTCTACGCCACCTAAGGCGTGAATAGCAGAGCCCACTTTAAGAACATCCCGAGCACCCGTAGGCGTGAGTTTACGGTGGAAATCTCCCCCATCGGCAGTAGGTTCGGCATTACCATGCCTCATGATATACAGCTTCTTTAAGACGGTACTCATTGCCACCACTCCAATTTACTTTTCTTTCGGCCGCTCAACGTTCCAAATAATCACAGTGCTGTCTGCACTACCGCTGGATAGACTAGCGGATTTAGCGCCAAATTGCACCTTAAATACTGGCCATTCATGTCCTGCCAATCTCAGAATTTCCTGCGCATGCTCAGCATCCCAAAGCCGAATTTCCCCCCAGCTCCCACTCGCAATCGTTCGACCGTCGGGTGAGAAATCAACGGAATATACCGCGTCAGGGTGGCCGACCAAACGATACATCTCAGCTCCGGTATCTGACTCCCAAACACGAACGGTGGAATCCAAG